>JBEKQA010000071.1:0-14887 GCA_049520195.1 Bacteroidales bacterium | reverse complement strand
GTCTGATAAGTTTTTCCATCACGGACATCATTCATACTCCCCCCACAAAAAAACACACCCGGACTGACAACTGTAAGTGTATGTGATGCGGTATTTATACAGCCAATTAAATTAGTATAAGAATAGGTGATGGTATGCGTTCCTAATCCCGCTATTGCCGGATTAAATGTCGAAGTTGCCGGATTAACACCAACTCCTGACCAGGTACCTCCTAATGGGATCCCTTCTTTCAGGTTGATGATGCCTGCTGTGGGGGTGGTAATGGAATCTGTACATACGATATAGGAAACAATAGGGTTAGGATTAACAAGGATCAACAAAGCAGGTGATAAATTCCCAACGCCACAGCTATTGACACCTTGAACTGTCAGATTCGCGGAACCGGTAAAAGCAGCCGACCAATTAATCGTGATAGACATTGTGTTTCCACTTATCGTCCCTGCTGTTGCAGGAAGGAGTATCCAGCTATAACTGGTTGTATTGGCGAGAGCTCCTACAGAATAGGCAATACCTGTAGATCCTTGGCAAAGAACGGTTGTTCCGGTAATGATACCAGGTACTCCGGGTAATGGATTGACCGTTACAGGATAGGTAGTCGGAGCTGATGCAGTGCAGCCGTTGCCATCATGATAATTAACAGAAACCGACTGAGCACCCGGTGTGTTCCATGTAATCGTTACCGAGCTACTGGAAGTAGTCCCTCCGGCAGTGATAGTACCTCCGGCAGAAATAGTCCATTGATAATTTGTCATCCCAGGCTGGGTTGAATAAATAACACCTGCTGAACCAACACAAATAGAAGAAGCTCCTGCAATTACCGGTATTGGCAATGGATGAACCAATACCGAAGAGATGGTAGTGTCGCCAGTGCATCCCATTCCCTGCGGGACAATTTTATAAGTCACTGTTCCATCTGTCGCTCCGCTGTTCAATAATGTTTGTGAAATCAAATTACCCGAACCATTTGAGAACCCTGAGAGATTAGGATTACTTCCGGTCGCTGTCCAGGAAAATGTTGTTGATGGGTTAGAAGAAGATAAATTAATGGTTATTGGATTATTCGAACAGATGGTCTGAGAAAGAGGAACAACGGTAAGATCGAATAGTGGTCGTACAGCAACGGTGAATTTGACAGTATCGCTTGTACAGGTATCTGCCGTTGCAACCACTGAGTAAATTACAGTATCATTGACAACACCTGAATTCACAAGTTTCTGCTGTATTTTTGAACCCGATCCGCCTGAATAACCGGTCAGGGTTCCTGAAGATGAAAATGCAGTCCATTGAAAAGTAGAAGATGGAACTGACGAATTTAGTGTAATCTCTATAGAATCGCGTGAACAAACTGTATAACTAAAAATATTATTTGTAATTACTGGAAGTGGTTTAACAACAGCGGTAATTTCTGTCCTTGAAAGACTGGTACAGTTTGTCGCATTTGCCGTTGCTTCAGCATAATAATGTGAAGTGGTAGTAATACTGATCGTAACAGTGGGGCCGGCAAAAGGCAACAGGTTTCCGCCCGTGGGTGCATCGTACCAGGTTATTGTTGTACCTGGTTGTTGAATTACTCCGAAAGTAACCTGACCTGTATCGCATCGGGATACATAGGATGCGAGGGGTACAGGGGGTGCCGGGGTGCCGATTACATTCACAGTCTGCATCGAAGTACAGGCAAATGGCAGTGTATAATTAATAGTGTAAGTACCAGGAGTACTTGCTCCAAGATTGATGGTACCGGTTGCTGCGCTTAAGAATACAAGTCCTGCAGGAGCTGAAGTAAAAATACCTCCACTTGTAACTATCGTAGGAGTGGGATCAGGATCACTCTGGCAATAGGATGCCTGGGAATAAGAAAATTGTGGGTTGTTTACAGTCACGGTGACATTTCCCTGTGCAGTAGTCCCATCACATAATTGCACAACTGCAGTATATGTTGTTGTAACAGTCGGGTCAAATGAGATTGGTGAACCATATCCTACGATAGTACCACCCGGATATCCACCGGTGTACCATGTCAGACCACTGGGTATCATTCCGTCCGGTAGCTGTAAATGCTATGGTTCCGGTACTATCTTGTACGCCTTGTGTAGCCCCTTCCGATTGACATAAAGGTTTACTTTGGATATTGTTTTCAATAATACTTGTTTGTTCGTTCAATACAGCCTGGAAGGTCGCATATAGAGACCCATGGCAGTTATAAAAGGTAGTAGATACAAAGTTTACTACTAACTTTCTGTTTGGAGCAGATCCTTCAGTGTAATAATAAACGGTTTGAGATAATCCCATGCAAGGCAGCCAATCTTCCCATGGAAAAAAGATTACATTCTTTGGAACACTGGAAGCATTATTTGGTATTGTTGTTGCCGTAAAAGTATCCCATTGATTACCTGGCGGTTGGGAAAAACTTATCCATCCATTTGAACCAATCCAGAATTGCGTGTAAGTTTGATTAAAAAAACAAAAGTTAAACCCGATAGGAAAAGGTCCGGCAACACAATCATCCTTGCTACCATACGCTGTGGATGTGCAATTGTTGAAACTACTACAAACTGCAGTTCCCCCTGAGAAGGACTCAGGGTTGTAAGCAATCGAGTCAAAGGTATAGCTGCTTGTCCCGTAACTGCCGCTTGTAACGGTTGCACTTAACTTAGCCGTATCTCCCAGACAGATAGTAGTATCATTGCTCATTACAATTGATTGCGAATAACCCTGCAGTTCAAAAAACAAAAGGATTAACGCAAATAGAATCGTAAATCTTCTAATCATGAAATAGCTGATAAGGAATTAGTAATAAACATGGACACCCTAATAATATAAAGGTTGCTTCTTGAGTTTCTAATACTCATACAAAGATAAAAATATTTCTATATTCTTAATTCCATTTTTCCTTATTCCTTCAGGAATCTCTGATAAAGTTATGTGTTCTGAGAAATGATACTAACTATATATATTCCAGGAGGTAGTGTGCTAACATCAATCTGGGTCATCTTAGATTATTGAATAACACATCGCCCAGGCAGATCGTATAGTTCTAAATTAAAGGATGGATGATTTTTTATAAAAAGGTGCAGATAAAACTACCAATAAAGAAAGAAAAAGCCTGCGCCTAGGTATAGCAGATCATTATGGTACTGTGGGATCAGGATTTTTATTTATAATCCTTTAAGTTCCTTTATTAATACTTCCGGAGATTCTTCCTGTGGGAAATGCCCTGTCCCTTCCAGCTTAATGACTTTTGCCCCCACCCAGTTCTCAACCCAGTAATTCAATTCCCTTTCCCTGAATGCAATGTCTTTCATGCCCCAGATAAATGTGGTGGGAATTGAATTTATCTTACTGTGTTGTTGCCACAAACTATCCAGCCAGCGGCTTGACCCGATTATTTCTTTTGGAAAAGTATAGCATCCTTTTCTGTCTTTCCTTGTCTCAAGATGCTTGTAATAATGCCTGTGAACTTCCTTACTTAGCTTTTTCTTATCCCCATAGGCCTGCTTTACCACAATTTTACCAAAGATATTGAAATTTTTAATCATCCATTTTCCTATCGTACCTCCCATCATGCCGCTGAATTTCTGATAGTAAGGGTCATTTTCAACCGACCAGAGCCAGGTATTTAAAATAATTAATTTGCTGATTTTCCCCGGGTTTTTAATTGCGTAAGAAAGCCCGACCGGTCCTCCCCAGTCATTGATGATCAGGGTAATATCATTCAACTCCAGACTATCCATGAACTTTTCAAAGATGTCAGCCTGGCTTGCCGGCAGATAGTCAAAATCATAGGGCTTATCTGAAAGACCAAATCCGATAAGATCAGGCGCTATACAACGATGGGTCTTTGACATTTCAGAAACAATTTTTCTGAATTCAAAGCTCCAGGCAGGGTTTCCGTGCACCATCACAATTGGTTCGCCCTCACCTTCATCAATGTAATGCATATTCCCAACCGGGGATGGAAAGAAATGGCTCTTAAAAGGATACTCTTTTCTATCCAGCCATTTTGGATAAATTACTTCTTGGGACGATTCTGGTTTCATAATTTCTGGATTTGACAATTATTCATTGAGCTGTTTCACAAACAGATCACGATCTTTTTGTGATAGTGAAGGACAGTCAAGCATGGCTTTTCTTAATTCCCGGTTAAATTTCTTAATGAATTTTGGATCCTTCGTCTTTTCTCCGTACTTATCTCCGAATTCCTTGTAAACGATCGTCATCTCGATCTCCAGCTGATGAGCTTGCATCTTAAGTTTCTGCATATTAACCGAATCTGCAGGATCAGCATCCTTGATCTTGTTCATGATCTCGATATTATGGCACATCGCATCACCAACTTTGGCAGCCTGTTCTTTCAGGCCACGGTCACCGCAACCGGCAGAAAGTAATACAATGCCAAGAATTAAAGGGAGAAATAAGTTTTTTAAGGTCATAAAAAGAAAATTAACAATGAATAATTGATATTTTTTTCGCCATTTCACTATTTCGTTATCTCGTTATTTATTAGTTTAATATTCAGCTCATTCATTTGTTCTTGGCTAATATTCGCCGGTGTGTCGATCATTACATCCCTCCCTGAATTATTCTTTGGGAAGGCCATAAAATCACGTATCGACTCTCCTCCGCCAAAGATAGTACACCACCTGTCAAATCCGAACGCAATGCCACCATGGGGCGGAGCTCCATATTCAAACGCATTCATCAGGAAGCCGAATTGTTCCTGGGCAAGTTCATCCGTGAAGCCCAGCACCTGGAACATTTTCTTCTGAAGATCACGGTTATGGATGCGAATAGAGCCACCTCCAATCTCAACCCCATTGATAACCAGATCATAGGCATTGGCCCTTACTGCTCCCGGATCGGTGTCGAGCAAAGGAATATCCTGCGGTACCGGCGATGTGAACGGGTGATGCTTGGCATAGAACCGTTTCGTTTCTTTATCCCACTCAAGCAACGGGAAGTTGACTACCCATAGCGGCTTGAAGACTGAAGGATCCATAAGACCAAGTCTTTTACCCATTTCCAATCTCAGGGCTCCGAGTGCTGTTTGTGTTTTCTCATTCTTCCCTGCCATGATGAGGATCAGGTCGCCGGGAACAGCAGAAAACTTCCCCGCAATCATGCTAAGGTCATCAGGAGAGTAAAACTTATCAATGGAAGATTTGATGGTTCCATCGCTTCCAACACGAATATAAACCAATCCGGATCCTCCGACTTGGGGTCGTTTTACCCACTCCGTCAGCTCATCAAGCTGTTTTCGGGAATATTCAGCACATCCGGTAGCATTAATCCCTGCAACAAGCTCAGCTTCATCAAATACCTTGAATCCTTTATTTTTCACCAATTCGTCCAGCTCGACAAATTTCATCCCGAAACGGATATCAGGCTTGTCACTGCCATATTCCCGCATGGCAGTATCATATTCCATCCTTGGAAATTCGCCCAGGTCAATACTTTTCACTTCATGGAATAAATATTTGGCAAGTCCTTCAAAGGTATTAAGGATATCTTCCTGGGTCACGAACGACATTTCACAGTCTATCTGTGAAAATTCAGGTTGACGGTCAGCTCGTAAGTCTTCATCACGGAAACATTTTACGATCTGGAAATAGCGGTCAAATCCTGCAACCATCAACAACTGCTTAAAGGTCTGGGGCGACTGGGGAAGCGCATAAAACTGACCCGGGTTCATTCTCGAAGGAACGACAAAATCACGGGCACCTTCAGGAGTCGACTTTATCAGGACCGGTGTTTCTATTTCAATAAACCCCTGCTCATTCATGTAGTTTCGCGTAAGGATGGCCATCCGGTGACGAAGCTCCAGGTTCTTTTTGACGACATTCCGGCGAAGATCAAGATACCGGTATTTCATTCTCAATTCTTCACCTCCGTCTGTATTATCCTCGATGGTGAAAGGAGGTATTTTCGAGGTATTTAGTATTTCCAGGGAATCTACGAGGATTTCAATATCTCCTGTAGGTATCTTTGGATTCTTGTTTGAGCGTTCGGCAACCATTCCCGTTGCTGAAATCACAAATTCACGGCCCAGATCTTTGACCTTAACAAACAGATCCGGTTTTGTCTGAAGATTGAAAACAAGTTGTGTTATTCCGTAACGGTCACGGAGATCAATAAAAGTCATCCCACCCATTTCACGGATTCGCTGTATCCAACCACAAAGTGTAACCGCCTGTCCGGCGAACTGCATGTTCAATTCTCCGCAAGTATGTGTTCTAAGCATAATGTATTCATCTAATTAGAAAGCAAAAATAAGAAAAAGCAGGTAGATTCCTAATCCTCCATCGATACCTCGTCTCTATTATTTATTGTCCGATATTAACCCTTATCCCTTCAGAGTGTGCCCCGAATTCAGGAGCATACATCGATTGGACTGTCGTAATCCCGTTGGAATACTCTCCGGCTGCATTTACTACCAGCGGGTACTCAAATACCCAGGTTCCTTTTGGAAGATAATCAAAGAAAAAGTCGGCTCCCATATCACCCATCGTTTGATAATAGCCCAAGCCACCCTGGTAACGATATCCTGATAATTGCTCGGAAGTCAACGGCTCAAATGCCGATGCCCGCAAATCTTTCATGTGAACGAATTCAAGGTTCCTATCGGTTGAAAGAATGATCCTGACAATGATTTTATCGCCAACCTTAAGGCTCTCCCCGACACGTTGTTGCCCTTTAATATTTCCTGATTCATAATTCAGAATTGGTTTAAGAACTTTACCTGCCGGAGTCACCTTTTCAATGAAAAATTTTCTTTCCAGTCTGAGCGGCGTCTGATGCGGCGTGATCTTATCCAGATCTTCGAAATACTGCCAATACAAGGCTCCCCAGGCAACACCTGCATTTGATTTGGTAATATTAAGATTCCCCATGTCAGGTGTGACTTCCTTGCCATTGCGGAATACCTGAAAATAACCGGTTCCTGCCTCAACTTTTGTATCCGTTAATTTCTTCGGATCGATCGTTTCTTTTCCCAGCCTGATCTTCACTTCCGGCTCAACTGATAGAAGATCTGACCCCCTGAGTAACAATGCATAACAGGCTTCAGCCGTTGCCCGTCCAGTTCCCCAGTCCTGGGTTTGCTTTTGCTTCAGCAGCCATACCTTCATATCATCAACCGGCTTGGGATCAGCAGTAATTTCTTCATAGGCTTCTATCAGCATGGCTTGGGTTTCAATCGGCGCCTGGTACCATTCGTACCCACTCTGCATAACCCAGTACATGCCCATTTCCGGTGAATGCTGGGCTTTCTCGGAAAGCGATTTAAGGATGGCCCCCGGAACGGTTTTATTTCCCATCCGGTTCAGAGCCAGGGCGATCATGCCCTGGAAATATAGATCGTTCTGCAGCCAGTATTTTTCTGCCTGGTGACTAAAATACTGGAAAGCCGTTTTCAACTCTCCTGTTCCTTTCAGGGGGATATCGTTGAGATAATAACTGCGGGCATAGAGGTACTGTATCTCAGTTGTGCCAAGATGATTTGATTCTATCCCGGAAGGATAATATTTCTTAATATTGTCATAATCTTTAACAAGCTCATTATCAAGATAACCGATCGCCTTGCTCAACATGTTCCATGAATCTTTGTCATCGTGGATCTTTTTTATTCCCAGGTGATCCAGGTGCCCGAGACCTGTCACAATTTCCTGTGTGATAAAACGGCTTTCCTGCATACCCTCAAACCAGGGCCATCCTCCTGAGGAAGCCTGCATTCTCTGCAGTTTTTTCAGGTTCTGGTCAAGTCTTGATTCCATGTTATTGCGATCGAAAAACAAAGCCAACCGGTGTTTCCTTTGGGTTTCATCCTGTGCGTCCATCACCCATGGCGTATTTTGCAATAATGCTGACTTTAATTGTTCATTTTTAATCAGGTTCGATACCAAGGCATCATTGGGAAGGGCTTTCCAACTTTCAAAGACTTGTTTAATGGCCGGGTTCGAATTTGCAAGAAAATAACCGATGTTGTTGGTATAATATGACCGGAAGATATTATCAGCATTGGGATATTTCGGATCATCCATTGTAGGCAATGCCTGGACTGCATACCATACCGGGTTTGAAGCAAATTCAAGTGTGAGCTTATAATTTTTCAGGGTCTTGTCTGTTGAAGAATTCAACAGTTTGTCGAATTTAAAATCAAAAGATCCCTTATCTCTTACAGGAAGCGGCAGCGATTCTGTCACCATCATGCGGTTTGACAGGACCGGGAAAGCTTTCTCTTCACCATCACTGAAATTTTCAGCCTTAGCCGTTATCCGGTATTGAAGTAAAGAAAGAGAGGGATCGGCTGGAATGGCTAATCTCCATTGAAATGCCTGACTTTGACCGGTGGCCATTGTAAAGTCTTGGGTTTTATTCCCTGAAATAATAATGTCAACGACTTTTTGTGTCAAAGCATCCGTCATTTCTAGCACCACCTCTCCGTTCAATGCTCGCTCACTTAAGTTGACCACTTTTGCACTGAATATCAGCGTATCTCCCTGCCTGACAAATCGCGGTGCATTTGGAAATACCATCAGGTCTTTATGTGTGATGACCTCTTTTTCTGACAAGCCATAATCCAGTTGTTTTGTATATGCAAATCCAAGAATTTTCCATCGGGTGAGTGATTCCGGTACTGTGAATTTCAGATCAAGATTACCTGCAGAATCGGTGACAAATGAAGGATAAAAGAAGGCTGTCTCACGGAAGTCCATTCTAACCTGGATCTGAGGCTGTGTTTCAACTTTAGGCTTTGTTTCTTTCTTTTCCTGTACACTCCCATCCATGGAAGACGGAGTTCCCACAGATAAAGATGTAGTTACTTTTCCCTCTTCCTGATTACTTTGGCCACCTACAGCCATGGGAGCTACAGGATTCATGGCTTTGCCCATTTTCAATGGTCCACCCCTGAACCCACCGTTCAATCCAAATCCGAACCAGTTTAATTCTTCATAAACGGGGGAGAAGTACTCGTCACTCGTGTATTTCAGCGGGTAAAATAATCCCGAGGAAATAGTAAATCCTCCTCCGACTTCCCAGGGCAGGGATGAAGAGTATTCCCTCAAAAGAGAAAAAGACCAGCTATAAGGCTCAAAGGCATCTAAAGAGGCATCGTACATCGAGGTTAGATATTCAGCGCTGACGCCTTTTTTTGAGGCATCACTAATCCTGATTTTCCACTCTTCATTCTGACTCGGATCGAGCTTATCACGGAAGGTCTCATATTTAATATCCAGCTTTTTATTTGTAAAAGGAACCTGCACCAGCACACTGTGCTGAAAAGATCTGTTATATCTTACAAATATGAAGTTCACTGAAAAATTGCCCCTGAATTTATCCTGGATAGGTATCTCTATAAGTTTCTGGTTGTTGCTTAACGTAATCCATAGCCTCGAATAGAGTGTGTCATGAACCCTGATCTCATATAAAACATTGACATTCCCGGCTTTTGTTCCGATAAGGAATTTCGCTTTTTCCCCCGGCTCGCCGCTTGTCTTCACAGGAACAAACCAATCCAAGTCCTGAACCGGAACGTTCACTCCGGCAGGATCATAAATAACGAATGGAATTTTCTGCTTAACTTCTTCGCCAAACGGATCATTTGCTTTCAAAGTCACTAAGTAATTGCCCGGAATAAGAACGTTCCCGTTCGGCATCATCCATTTTCCATTGGGAGTGTGACTGAAGAACTTTGAAAGCCGGAAAAGGGAATCCGTCGCCGTATTGATTTCTTCCTTCAGGATCTCCTCCTCAACCGGCCATTTGGTAACGACATTTTCATCTTCATAGATATCGTTCGGAAAATCAGCATGAAATTCTTTTTCAGTCATATCATTCAGATCGGGCATGCTATAGACGCGTTTTCTGAAAAACCTGTCAGGCTGCTTTAGCCTTTGTATGTTCAGGAAAATTGTAGTTGGTGTATTCCTGCCATTGAGGTTCGTCGTTGCTAAATGAAATAAGGTATCCTTTGCAAGATCAACATTTCCAGGTACATCCATACCGATCAGGAGCGAAACATAGCTCACCGAAACACTTTCATTGGCTGATTGTGTTTCACCAGTAATATCGGTCACATCAGCATAAACCACATAATCAAACACCGGCTTGGATGATTTATCAACAGAAAGATCCGGAACGGCTTTGAACTTCATGCTAAAGCTGCCATCTTCCGCTGTTTTCAGAATCCCCTGACCGATCTCAGTTTCCGGAATATTGGGGAAAGGCATCCACCAGCCTCTCTCCCAGAAGGGGAACCGTACCGAACGCACAACTCTGTAGTTTACTGACGCGCTACTAATATCGTTTCCTGCGTAGGCCAAAGCTTTCCCATTTATCGTGACACTGTCATTAAGGCGGTAATTTCCTTCTGTCGGATTGAAAGTGACCTGAAATGTTGGTCGTTTGTACTCTTCAACAGAAAAGGTCATCGATCCTGAACCATTCGTGAGGGACATCTTTCCAGCAAGTAATCCCTGGGGGATAATAAATGTGCCATTGAACGACCCGAAATCATTGGTAGTGTATGTTTGAGTGGCAATCTTCTGATTGTTCACATCCGTAAAGGTCACCGTTGTCGGGATCCCCGGTTTTATATTGTGCTGATCTCCTTTCTCTTCTACGACAATTCCTTTAAAATAAACGGTTTGCCCGGGCCGGTAAATTCCCCGGTCAGTAAAGAAGAAGGTTTTCAGAGTTGTTTTTTCGTTGGGTTCATTTACAGGATACCGGTAATAATTTCCTGTTACAAGAAAGTCATCGCCTAACCTCAACCGCAGGTATACATTATTTAACGTACCATTCGTTGTAACGGGTGGCAACGAAAAATATCCATTTTCGTCTGTAGTATAATCTCCGGCTTTCTGATTCTCATATTTATGGGTAGTGTAGTTGTAAACACTGTGAAAAGCCTCTGCTGCAACATCTTTTAAGGGACCCCCGGTCTCCCTGTCCAGAATATAAAAATTCTCTTCACTCTTTTCATTCCGCTGACTGATATAACTTAAATGGCTGGAATAGAACTGTGTCCATGTGATCACTTGGCTTGTATCTTTAAAATCCGCGTCAGAGGATGCAATCAGGATATAATATCCTATAGGCAATTCCGGAATTTTGAATTCCATCCCATGTGATTGATAATCACCGTCATTTGGCAGATCAAGCGACCAACTCTTTTGAAAAGCGAGACTTGTGTACCAGGCGATCTTTTCTTCCCTTGAATGGTTCAGAGTTCTTTCATGTTCGGCATCAGGGTCGGATTTGGTAACCCTGAAATAAAGAGTTTTCAGGTTCCTGAAATTAACCAGACCCAGAGAAGGCTTTTCCGGAACAATGTCATGCTCCGTTTCGACCTGCAATGCAGGCTTTTCAATATCGGCCAGGATTAACCTGCAATTAGCTGTCCCGCTGATTTCAGGAAACCGTTTTATTGCCTGGTTGCAATTATCAGCAGCTTCTTTCAGATCCCATTTATGCTTTTGAGATTCTAACGGATGGTATTGAGTTCCCTGTTCCTTGAGAAAAGCAGCAATGGCATAAGTAACATTTGTTGAATAAGGAGATGAAAGTGAAGATTGTTCAAATTTCTTCAATCCATTCAGGTATAAGCTGTCTTTTTCATTGATGAAAGAGTTCTCCTTCAGAAACTGAAACCGAAGGATCTCTTCGTCTATCAGAGCCCTGGGATCTTTGTCGTTACTGTGAAATGCTGCCAGATCCTGATATATCTTGAGTGAGTATGCAAGGAAAGAAGATGAATCCCGGGGTAATTCCAGTTTTAGGGCTGCAAAGTCACGGGCTTGTCCGAAATAAGAATCCTGATCAAGAGAAAATGGTTGAACCACAGCTTTGTCCTGGTTTCGGTTTAGGGCTAGATAATCTAATACACGCCAGCATAAAAAGTCATATAGCGTAGGCCTGTAGCTGCTTTTGTCTTTAACTTTCATTTTTGCAGGCTGTTTTTCTTCTGGTTCCGGTTTTACCAGGATATCTCCAAAATCACCAATGGGTATCGTTTTTAATAATTCCGGATCCTGTAAGGAAAGCAGGTAGGTCTTTAACGTTTTCCGGTTGAGCGTTTTAAGGTCCCAGGTTTGAATGCTGTCGGAAGGATTGTTCTGCAGCTCAGTTCGGTTGTCGAACAGGTAACGGTTATTCTGGTAATAGGATTGGTAGAGTTCTCCCTGGATAGAATAAAGGATTTGCCGGGCAGGTTCCTTTGCCTCTTTGATCTCAGTATCGACTTCTTTAATAGATGCAGGAATTGTCTCTTCCCTGAAATCGGCTTTCAGTTTCAGTTTGTAAATCAAGGCCTTAATATATTGGGGATTATTTTTCTCCTTATTCGCCTGCCCATAGATCTTATTTACAATCGTAAGAGCAGATTTCGGTAAACCCTGATTTGACAAAGAATCCACTTGTTTCCATTGTGAACTGTAACTGATGGGTTGTCTCACATGCGAACCGGAACCCTGGGGTATCTGCTTAGAAGCAAAAACAGATGTACAGCTCATTAACACTACAAACCCCGTCACAACAAGCCTTGATATCATAAGAATAAGATTTTTAATATGCAATAATAAGGGAAACGCCCAAAGAAAGCAAAGATTATAATTCCTTGAAGGATTATAAGATTGTAGGAGTTTAGCTTACGCCCTTGATGAACGGAATTTGCTCCGATGCCGGGAAAATCGTGACGCGTGACACGTGACGCGCGATGCGAATATCTTTATACCATTGCTGAGCGGGATTTGTAATTCCGATCAGTAGACTGGATAACTTGCAATTATAGAAGGATTATTTTATTTCGCTCCGGAGGAGCGAGATGTTCGTAGAAACTATTATCCATAATTGATTCCCCGCTCCGGAGGAGCGGTATTTTTGTCTAATAATCTCAGTGATAGATTGTGACCCGGAGAAATCGTAACGCGAGACGGGAAGAGAAATAGCGAGATAGCGAAATCTGCTGGCAGAAGAGCTTTATTTAATCTGGAATTAGGAATTCAATTATAATCACAGACTACTATCGAAGTTCTGATTTTAAAATTCGTTGATCAATATTCAATATTCTTATCTTTTTCCCCTACCGAAACTTCATCCTTCCTTCTCTCAAACCATAGTATTCCTTCGTTCTCCGTTCGTTCTTCATTCGTTTATAGTATAATCAGAGTATAAGCAAAGTAAACCCATGGGTCAATCGCCAAATATCCCTGGGTTACCCCACCCAAAATCCCAAAAACCATAAAAAACCTGGAAAAACTGACTGATCTAAGACAAAAATTTCCCACTAGGATATAACTCTTCCATGCTGGAATTTCCACTTTTAAAGAAATTAACTTTGAATTTCAACTTAGATGGTTCCCCTCCCTCTTGGGGGAGGGGCTTGGGGTGGGGTCATCAGAGTCACGAAGAGCCGCCAAAAACAATGCTGCTCTTCACCACATTTCCAGGTCTATCAGTGACACGAACTTCAACTCTTCCCCCTTGTAATCAGCATTCTCCACCGTGGCCTTATAATCCCATTCCCTGTTTCCTGAAAATGGCCTTGCAACAGCCGTGCCTTTTTCAATTAGCTGCCCCATCTTATTAATAATCGTCACACTAACCGACTCGACCTTGTACTTGTCCCATGCCCTGATGCCTATTATATTCCCTTGAATTCCAACATATCCGCCTATATCAATAGCCTCCACTTTCGGCTTTAACAGAAAATCAGAAACAGCAGCATTATAGGCACTCTGATTACTTTTCTTCCTTTTCCTGTAAAATTCATGCCTCTCCGGATCTTTATTAGCAGCCTTGCCAAACTTGACCGCCTTCCTGAATCTGTCCTGATTCGCCAGCTGTGCCGGGCTCCTCACCACTTTCGAGCAGTCCGGACGCTTCGACATGACCGACCGGCCTCCGAACCATCTGAGAACAATATCACCCACTCTTCCATGATAGAACTTAGTTACCTGATTATCATAAGATATAGCCATGATCTGTGTATTTTTAGTTATGTAAAGATAGTACATAATACCAACATACACAACATTCTCTTAGTTTTATGTACCTTCGCGGAAAAATTGCAGGTAACTTGCAGGCTTTGACTGCCTGGCAGCACGTTTATCCGCTGATTCACTACATTACTATGGAATATAACTTCGGGCAAATAGAGAAAAAATGGCAGGAATACTGGATGAAAAATAAAACATTCCGTGCCGAAACTGATAGCACAAAACCGAAATACTATGTCCTCGACATGTTTCCTTACCCCTCGGGAGCTGGTTTGCATGTTGGACATCCATTGGGATATATTGCTTCTGATATTTATTCAAGATACAAACGGCTCAACGGATTCAATGTCCTGCATCCCATGGGGTACGATGCTTTCGGACTCCCGGCCGAGCAATATGCCATTCAAACCGGTACCCACCCCGCCATCACCACTGAGAAGAATATTCAGCACTACCGGGAACAAATGGATAAGATCGGCTTTTCGTACGATTGGGACCGCGAAGTAAAAACCTGTGATCCTGGGTATTATAAATGGACGCAGTGGACTTTTATCCAGCTTTTTAAACATTGGTACAACCTCGATACAGATAAAGCCGAACCTATTGCTGAGCTTGTTAAAAAATTCGAATCCGGCGGGAATGCCAGCGTACATGCAGCCATGACGGCCGACTGGCATAAAGGACTGAGAATTAAATACGACCAACTCCCAGGTGATTGGGAGGGGACGTTTAATTCCGCAGAATGGAAATCCTTCCACGAGAATCTTCAGCAGGATATCCTGATGAATTACCGGCTGGCCTACCAGAGCGACGCCATGGTGAACTGGTGCCCGGAGCTGGGAACCGTTCTTGCCAATGATGAAGTCAAAGAGGGTTTTTCTATTCGCGGCGGT
>JBEKQA010000070.1:0-14898 GCA_049520195.1 Bacteroidales bacterium | reverse complement strand
TATTGGCAATTGGGCACAGCTTTCCCGGACAAGTAGCCTGTGTGCGAAGCATTAATATTTATTATTGTTGATTAAACAGCCATACTCCTTCTGATTGCAGGATGAGGATTATAATCTTCTACAACAAAATCATCAATAGTTAGTTGATCAAACGGTTTTTTTGCAATATGTAATTTAGGTAATGGTTTGGGTTCTCTTGACATCTGTTCAAGAATTGCAGTTACATGATCATATTTTTCTTCATTGCCGTCACTGGGAGCATTTTTATTAATCCAGTCAGCAACTTCCAAATATTCTTCTCTTGCAGAAACATTTCTTATTCTTTTTTGCAGTTCCTTGAAATTATCTCTATGCCATTGAGTTCTCTTCCCGATACCGGCATAAAAATGTGAATCACCAAAAGTGTGGATAAATGTTTTTGGAACCATCCCTGCTTCCTGAGCAATGATTTGGGTGAGTGCGGCGTAACTGGCTATATTAAAAGGAACACCTAAAAACTGATCACAGCTTCTCTGGTAAAGTTGTAATTCCATTTCACCTTCTTCATTGGCAGTTACCTGGTAAAGTACATGACACGGAGGTAAAGACATTTTGGGAGTATCTCCCGGATTCCATGAATCGACAATGTGTTTTTTACCGGTTGGTTTCTTTCTCAGGCCATTGATCATCTTTCCCAGCTGATCTATTTCAACAAACGTCCCTTTGTCATGATCAAAATATTCCCATTTTCTCCATTGTTTACCATAAATTGGTCCTGCATCTCCCCATCTTTTTGCAAATTCAGCATTTTCTTTTATTCTCTGTCCATATTCTTCCATTGCTTTGTCCCAGTCAGGAGAATATTTTACAATATTTTCAGGAAAAATTCCTTCCTTCTGCATCCCGGGAAGATTGCCCTGAAAAGCATCAGGCCTCCAAATGGGGCAATTGTTGTCTTCAAGATATTTAATATTTGTATCCCCTCTTAAGAACCATATGGTTTCATGAAACATAGATTTTGTAAACATCTTCTTAGTGGTTAATAAGGGGAACCCTTCTCTAAGATCATATTCGTTTTGATAACCAAATAAAGAAATAATCCCGGAACCTTTACTTCCACCTTTGAAATTTGATCGTTTAGAAGTTAGGATTGCTTTTGAATGATCTAAATATTGTTGTGCCATCTTTTGGTAAGTTAAAAGTTAATTCCATTTTGAATAGATAATTATAGTTTAAACTAGATTTTCTTAATTAATCCAATAAAACCTTTAACGTGTATCATTCGATACTATTCATGGTAAACCTTTGTAAAGTTATAAAGATTCTGATTATGTCCAACTATTATTGGGGTTAAGACACAACGTCTATGGTTAACACAAAGAATAAGGGAATAACATTAGTACTTGGTGGTCAGCAAAGATTACTATCTTTGTTCATAGCCTTAAACGGTAGTCTTGATGGCAGAGAACTATACTTTGATGTATAAGTGGTAAACCGGCTGATGATCTTTGAGAAGTTTCTTATCTCTTTCATTTTCTTCAAGGTTCTGAAGTCGAAGACTGGTTAAATCTGGCGTTTTTTCCAATTTTACCGGTATTTGTTTTTATGCCTTACCTCGCGCCAGCGGCAGGAGAACCACAGAGACGTCGGTTCGGCCAATCCATGAGCTTCCGGTCAGTTTTCTGAAATTAATCGCACCTGAGATGAAATGATAATCCTTTGCATGGTACTCTTCGGCTACATCACTGAAATCAGCAGGGTTCAGGCAATATTCACTTCCGCAGACAACGAGTACATCCAAAAAAAATGAATCGGTAAGATGAGGTTCCGGCATAACCAGCTTTTTATATTCATACTTATAGTCGTACGAGATGGCCGAAATGTCTGACAAAACTGCTGAGGCTGTGGGGAAAGCACCTGCTCCCCGTCCTACAAAGAACTGCCGGTCCGAGAAGAATGTTTCTGTTATCACGCCGTTATAAACGCCATCTACATGAAAAAGGTTGTTGTCGGGTTTAATAAACTGGGGCATCACATAGGCAATATACTCATCACCTCTGAGTTTCATCGCCCTTGCGATCAGTTTGATTTTATACCCTTTTTCCCTGGCATACCGGCATACGCCTTTTCCCAGGCGATTGATGCCCAGGTTGAATACCGTTTCAGGTTTAGTAGTAATTCCGAAGGCATGGGCCATGAGGATAGTGAGCTTGTATTTTGAATCAAATCCTTCCACGTCGAGTTTCGGGTTACTCTCGGCATATCCAAGCTCTTTGGCTTCATTCAGGGCATCTTCATATTCAAGGCCTTGCTGGTTCATCCTTGTGAGGATAAAATTCGTTGAACCGTTTACGATCCCTTCAAGCAGTTCAAGCATATCATTGTCGTAATATTCCTCTAGATTCCTGATGATTGGAATGCTGGCGCAGCATGCCGCCTCGTAAAGAAACGAAACGGCATGTTTACGTTGTAGTTCGAGCAGTGATCTGAAGTTCTCTGCGATCATCTTTTTATTGGCGCTCACTACTGATTTTCCGTTTTTAAAAGCTCTGGTTATGATACTAAAGGCAGCATCGGCGTTATCGATGAGTTCCACGACCAGGTTAATATCAGGATCCCCGAGAATGTCATCCGCCTCAAATGTCAGCAATTCAGAAGGGAATTCCCTGGCCTTATTCCGGTCATTCACACAGATCTTCCTAATTTCAAAATCAACCAGGCCGGTACGCTGCTGCAGGATATCCCACAATCCTTTTCCAACACAGCCGAATCCGAAAAGTCCAATTACAATTTTCTTTCTGCTCATATCGGTGAATCAATTAAAATTGATGATTTTATTTTCACTTTATTAAGGCTGAAAGCCTGCTCCAGGTCAATGATAAGATCCTCTTTGTCCTCGAGACCCACCGACAATCTTATAAGACTGTCGGAAATTCCAGAAGTATGGCGGATTTCAGCGGGAATTGACTTATGTGTCATCGTTGCCGGGTGACAAAGCAGGCTTTTTACACCACCCAGGCTTTCGGCCAGTTTAAAGAGTTTTGTTGAAGTCACGAACTTGCTGGCAACCTCTTCCGTATCTTCCTTCAATGAAAAAGTAACAATGCCACCGAAATATTTTTGCTGTTTTTTAGCAATCTTATGGTTGTGATGTTTTTCCAGTCCGGGATAGAACACTTTGTTTACTTCCGGGCAGGTTGTAAGAAATGTTGCTATTGAGGCTGCATTTTCTGAATGTTGCCGGGTTCTGAGGGCAAGGGTTTCAATGCCCCGTATTGCCAGCCAGCTGTCGAAAGGGCCAAGGATAGTACCTGAGGCATTCTGAATGAACTTGATCTTTTCCCCCAGTTCAGTTGTTCTGGCAATTACTAATCCGCCGATCAGATCACTATGGCCACCCAGGTATTTAGTGGCTGAATGGATCACCAGGTCGGCTCCCAGCCTGATCGGGTTCTGAAGGGCAGGAGAAGCAAAGGTATTGTCGACGCAAACCAGGCAGTTATATTTTTTTGCAATCGAACATACTGCCTCAATATCTGTGATTTTTAGTGTTGGATTTGTAGGAGACTCTATCCAGATCAGTTTAGTTGCAGGTGTGATAGCTTCAGAAACATTGTCAGTGTTAGTAGTGTCAACATATTTTATTTTTATGCCAAAACGCTGGTATATATATGTAAAAAGGCGGAATGCCCCACCATAAATATCGTCAACTGCAACAATCTCATCTCCTGCCGAAAGCAGCTTAACCACTGCGTCGATGGCTGCCATCCCGCTCGCAAAGGCGTATCCATTGCTTCCGTATTCAAGCGTTGCAATTAAGTTTTCAAGAGCCTGCCGAGTGGGATTATTGGTGCGCGAATAATCAAAGCCTTTATTGACCCCTGGGGCTTCCTGTACGAAAGTTGACGTTTGGTAGATAGGAACACTTATTGCGCCGGTAAGTTCATCAATGGGGATGGAATGGATGATCTTGGTATTCTCTTTCATGGTTTTTCTGTTTTTGTGTTAGACATATGATTATAACACTTACCAGAAAGACCCAAAGAACAAAAAAGCTCTTCAGACGGATCAGAAGAGCTTTTCAAATATTTTACATCGCATGCGATTGAACAACTACATCTGACTTATCTGTCCCGCAACGGGTTGGAGTTGGCACCTTGATTCAGAATAAATCCGTATCAGGTTGTCAAGGCTTCACAGGGCCATTCCCTCAGCCTTTCTCGATAAGTGATTGTTAAAGAACGAAAGGCAAAATTACATTTATTTTTATAAATGCAAATTTATTTTTTGTTTTTCCGTTTTGGTTTGAAATTTTATTTGCAAGCCTAAATTATTACATCCTTACACAATAGAGAATCGGCATGACTCTTCAGATGAAGGGTTTTCGGAATAGTTGAGCATACAGTGGAATGGAAAAAACAAATCATCTGACCACCTTGCACCGATTATATAGACCAGTTTAAGTGCCACAATACCAATGACGTAAATTGGCGAAGTTAATCCGGCGGAGACTGGTAATTAAATCCGATTTATCAAATAATATTAATTGCAGATAAAAAATCATTGCGGCAAAAATAGATTACCTTTGATAGAAGTCAGAGATTCAAATCTGATTTTTAACCTGAATCCTATGATCCATAGCTCCCGGTAATCATGAAAGACCACCCCGGTGTGTCCCTACTTGGAATCGATATCGGATCGGTTACAATCTCCGTGGTCCAGATGGACCTGCAAGGTGAAATCCTGAATTCAGCATATCTTTTTCACAAGGGGCAGATCCGGGAATGCCTCAGGGATGCAAGCCGGCTGTTTGACCTGGGTTCTGTACGGCAAATAGTTGCATGTTCTGCTCCTTTTTTTAACCAGGAGCTCGTGATACAGTGCAATCCGCAGGTGGCCGTTATCCGGGCCGCGAAACAACAGTGCAGCAAGGTAAGGTCATTATTAATGGTTGGTGCTGAGAAGTTTATGGTGATCAGGTTTGACGAGAACGGACTTTTTGAATCGTTCAAATCGAACTCCTCATGTGCCGCAGGAACCGGCAGTTTTCTAGACCAGCAAGCGATCCGCCTTAATTTGTCAGGCATCGGAGAACTTTGTGAAAAAGCCTTACAAAACACGGAACCCATCCCCGATATTGCCTCCCGTTGCTCGGTTTTTGCGAAAACAGATCTAGTCCATGCCCAGCAGCGGGGATATTCCCTGGCTTCGATCTGCGACAGCCTGTGTAAAGGATTGGCTATAAACATCGTGGATACCCTGTTTAATCAGGAACCACCCTTGCTGCCTCTCTTCATGGCCGGGGGCGTATCAAAAAATGCTGCCGTGATCCGGCACCTTGAATCATTGCTGAATACAAAGATCCATGTGCATGAATATTCTCATCTAATTGGCGCCGTCGGGGCCTGTTATTACGGAATACAGGAAAAATTGTCCGGAATAGATATCTCACTATCGACGCTTGACCAGGTTCTTTTGCCCGCTGAGGCTGTAAAAGTATATTTCCATCCACCACTTGTACTGACGAGCGAGGGATATCCTGATTTCGCAAGCAACGATTCATGGATATTCCGTCCGGTTATATCTTCCCACCCTTCTGAAGTACGGGTTGATCTTTACACACAACCGGTTAAAAACCGGGAATATGAGGTTTTCCTGGGAATAGATATCGGATCGACAAGCACAAAAGCAATTTTAACGGACTCCGGCAATGAGGTCCTTGCCGGTTTTTATACCTGTACCTCCGGGAAACCGGTTGAATCAATTCAACTTATCTTTGAAGCTATTGATGACCTGGTCAGCAAAAAAAGGATCAGATTATCTTTCAGGGGAACAGGTATCACCGGGTCGGGAAGAAAGTTTATCGGCAGGATCATTCATGCCGACCTCATCTTGGATGAGATTACGGCGCATGCCAAAGCTGCATGGAAGCTCAATCCCGGAACGGATACAATCATCGAAATCGGCGGACAGGATTCGAAGTTTACGCTGATGCACGACGGCATTGTAACTTTCTCACAGATGAATGCCGTTTGTGCCGCCGGTACCGGAAGTTTTCTGGAAGAACAGGCGAGGAAGTTAAACTGTCCGCTATCGGATTATTCCGACAGGTCTGCAGGCGTTTCAGCTCCACTGGCAAGTGACCGTTGCACTGTTTTCATGGAACGCGCTGCCAATCAATTGTTAAACCAGGGGTATTCGGTGAATGAGATACTGGCAACCATCCTTCACTCCGTTGTAGAGAATTATCTGAAAAAAGTTGCTGTTGAGGGATCGATCGGCGATCATATCTGTTTCCAGGGCGCCACGGCAAAGAACAGATCGCTGGTCGCTGCTTTTGAACAAAAGCTTGGGAAGAAAATTTTTGTATCACCTTATTGTCATCTTGCTGGGGCCCTGGGTGTTGCACTCCTGCTCGGGGAGAACAAACCTGCCACAACTGCTTTCAGGGGGCTCGGTCTTTATAAAGAAACCGTAGATATTCATTCTGAGGTATGCACGATCTGCGCCAATCATTGTCACATCAGCCTTACAACCGTTCATGGAGAGCAGGAAGCTTACGGATTTCTCTGCGGGAGGGATTATGAGACAAAAAAACGTGTTCCCATTGATTCACCTTTTTTTAATCTCCTGGAACAACGGGACCGGTTGTTTTACACTGACCCGATCAAAACCTTCTGCAACGATGTCGTAATTGGATTGCCGTCATCCCTGCATCTATTTGATGAACTGGGTCTGTGGAAAAGATTTTTTGCTAATCTGTCAATCCGCATCGTTACAAGCGAAAATTTTCAAGACCCGGTGAAGTCCGGGAAACGGATAGCCGGAGCAGAATTCTGCAATCCGATTGATTCCGTGTATGGACATGTGACATGGCTGGCAGATAAGGCAGATTTCATTTTTTTCCCGTTATCTCTTGAATGCCAGAATAAAAAAGAACATTCTGAAGGGTACTATTGCTATTATACCCAGTACTCTGCATCACTGATCTATACCCAATGCGATAAACGGGTATCAGGAAAGCTACTCTCCCCCATGCTGGATTTTACCAAAGGAACCCGTTATCTGATCAGACAACTGACAGAATGCCTTCAGCCCATCCTGGGATCTGCCGCATCGCCTGTAAAAGCAAGAAGAGCATACGAGGAAGCATTGCTTTTTGTAAATGAACAGAAAAAGCGACTTTTTTCGCTTTTCCAATCAGAATTTCAACCCGGTACTGACATTTCGGTAGTCTTGCTGGGACGACCCTATGTGGTGCTCTCAAAGTCAATGAATAAAGGCATCCCCGATATTTTTGCCGGGCTGGGGATCAAAACCTTTTTCCAGGATATGATTTTACAGGATGCCATGCTACCTGAAGAAACGGAACTGCAGATTCAGAAGATTCCATGGTATTATGCCGCAAAGATCCTGGAAACCACCAGGATTATCGCCACAACGAATAATCTCTATCCGGTGCTGGTCACTGCTTTTAAATGTGCACCCGATTCTTTTATCATTGAGTATTTCAAGAAACTGCTTGACAGATATCATAAGCCCTACCTCATTCTCCAAATAGACGAACATGATTCGAACATGGGATATGAAACCAGGATAGAAGCAGCCATACGATCATTCCGGAATCATTCGTCCCTCAACAGGAAGGTGCCT
This sequence comes from Bacteroidales bacterium, assembly GCA_049520195.1. Classification (GTDB taxonomy): domain Bacteria; phylum Bacteroidota; class Bacteroidia; order Bacteroidales; family FEN-979; genus FEN-979. Next base: position 7,266 of record JBEKQA010000070.1, on the reverse strand, counting down.
GTGCCCGAATTATTTCAGCTCCTGCCTCACCTCGAAACGAGGATAAATGGCAAAACACTGTTATTCCCAAACTGGGACGACCTGGCGGCACCGCTGCTGGTTGCGAACCTTAAGAGGGGAGGTACCGATGCACGGTTAATGCATTCCAACGAATTGACCATCAAAAAAAGCATGGCCTATAATACGGGGCAATGCCTTCCTGTGAACATTATTACCCAGGAATTTATCGATTATGTTGAGCAGCATCACCTGAAACCAGAGAATACCATGCTTTGGATGACAAAATGCTACATCACCTGCAACCTGCGGCTTTATCCGTTCCATGTGAAAAACCTTTTTGAGGCTTATGGTCATGGATTCGAAAATGCATCGGTTTATTACGGTGATCTGTCCCATATTGAAATCGGATTGAATACCAGTTATTACGCCTATTTTGCCTATCTGCTCGGCGGACTGATCCGGAAACTGGGATGCAGGATAAGGCCTTATGAAATCGTCAGGGGAAAAACTGATGAGGTCATCAAAAAAAGCATCAGGATGCTGGAATCTGCCTTTCTCGGGAATCGACCGATGGATTCAGCGGTTGCTGAAGCAATCGCACTTTTTGATACGATTGACCGGATTGAAGACAAAAAACCGCAAATTGCTATTTTCGGAGATCTTTATGTCCGTGACAATGATATCATGAACCAGAGACTGATCTATGATATTGAGGAAAACGGTTGTGAAGTGGTCACGACTCCTTATACGGATCTGGTCAAGATCAATATTGAAAATGTAATACGCCGGGCAATCGCCCGCGGTGATTATTTCATGACAGGCCTTTACCGGGTGATGTTATCAAGCATTAAGCTATTTGAAGACAGATACTATACACATTTTAAAAAATATCTGGGGAATAAGCCGGTCGTCAACCCGCTTCGATTGGAAAAGCATCTGAAAAAATTCAACATCACTACCTATCATTCCGGTGAGTCCTATGAAAATATTCTGAAGATTTTTTACATTCTTGAGAATTATCCAGATATATTGCTTTTTGTCCAGACCAACCCGGCCTTTTGTTGCCCGGCATTGGTCACGGAAGCCATGGCCCGTGAAATAAAAAGAGTTACTGGGATTCCAGTATTAACACTGACCTATGACGGAACCAACGGAAATAAAAATGATGTCATCGTATCGTATCTGAATTCTATATCTTAATCTCCGGGTCAAAAATCGGTTGTAAGCTTGAGCAGCGGCTTTTTTTATTTTACACTTTACACTTCAGATTTTGGACTTTAGTTGATTAATCGAATATTGATCAACACCTTTCTATTGGCAGCCAAGAGTTCTGAATTTCTATCATAATAAACTGTTATATTGACCACCCTTTGCCGACTTTTGTTATCCACAAAATCATTTTACCAATCAACAAGGTGAGAGGGCACATTGATCCAACGGAAAAATGACGTGGCAAGCGTTTTACCAGTCAACCACAGAATGAATATGAAGTGAGTAAATCAGAAAGTTTAGTATTTACTCTTCTTTTCCTTCTTTTCCTTTTTTTCCAGCCTTTTTTCTTTCAGCGTTTTTGTCGGCTCTTTCTTAACGCTTTTTTTAACATTTTGTCCTTTTGACATAAGATCAGGTGTTTAATATTACCAACAGATTTCTATTTTATCTCTATTGAAATACAAAGTTAGTCATTCTGAATGAAATCTGTTTGCGTACCCCTCTTTGTTAAGGCTTCAGTAGGAGATTTTCCTCTGAAACGATACTGAACTCTGTAATGCACTTACCCCTGGTGGAGAAAGCGGTTACTTTTTTTCAAATTTAAAGAGTCGGGTATTATTAAAGTGTTGAACCTAGGGCTGGTCAATTGAAAAGGCTTATCCAATATATTTAAGACAAATTTGGGAATAAAAAAGGCCCTGCTTAATGCAAGGCCTTTAGAAATAAATGTCTGAATTATATAAAATTACCTCAGGGTAACATTTACGGCATTTAATCCTTTTTTCCCCTCCTGGAGATCAAAAGTTACTTCATCATTTTCCCTGATTTCATTGTTTAAACCGGTTACATGTACAAAGTATTCTTTCTCTGATGCTTCGTCTTTTATAAATCCAAATCCTTTGGATTCATTAAAAAATTTTACTGTTCCTTTATTCATTATGTTATTTTAAGTTGATGCAAAGGTACACTTTAAAACAACACAAAATTAATTAATTTTCAATTACTTAGGATTTCATGAATAAACCGGAGAATTAACTACCTTGCACCGATTCAAACGGATCACCGTATATGTCTTATGATAATACATCTAAAATTGTTCATTACGACCGGCCTGGGCTGATCAACCCAGTTGACTTGCCCACTTTAACACTTTATCCTTCAGAATTTGAACTATTGTGAATCGAATAATCAATCAACGCTAACCCACGTGCAGGCAAGTGTTCTTAATTTTACACTGATTTCAAAATTGTTGATCAATATTCGAGTACTCATAAGGATCTGCACAAAGTGATCATAGGTTGCTGTTTTTCCAGCCTTATGCCAGGATCGTTGTAATATCTTGTTTATCTATTTGACCATTAATGGTGGTTTCTCATAATCTGCCATTTTCTTGTTTGGCGTGCTACCCATATAAAATTCTATTGTTCCACCTGAATTTATATCGTTGTATGTAATGAAATTCTTTTCATAAGGTTTCCCGTTTAAAAGGATATTTTGAATGTAAATATTATTGGCTCCTGCATTGTCGGTAATGATTTTAAATTGTTTCCCGTTTGCCAGCTTAATAGTTGCATTTTTTAACTGTGGTGAGCCAAGACAATAGATGCCATTTGCAGGATTTACCGGATAAAAACCCATAGCGCTGAAGATATACCATGCCGACATTTGTCCGCAATCTTCATTTCCCGAATATCCTGATGACTGATCATTGTACAATTCATTCTGCACTTTTGCACTGTAATACTGGGCTTTCCAGGGTTCATTCGTATAATCGTACAAATAAACGATGTGATGGCTCGGTTCGTTGCCATGAGCATATTGACCAATAAAACCAGATGCATTTCCATTAACATCCTGAGGTTTTGCGTCGAGCGTAAAGAAGGTGTCGAGTTTTTGAGTAAAATTTTTATCGCCTCCCATTAAATCTATCAGTGAATATACATCTTGGGGAACATACCAGAGATACTGCCATGCATTCCCTTCGGTAAAAGGATAGCCGCCGTTACCGCCATATGCAAGAGGATTGAAGGGAACCAGCCATTCGTTAGTACTATTTTTAGCTCTGAAAAAACCGGTATTTTTATCGAACAGCTTCTTATAGCCGGCTGAACGATTGATGAAATACTTATAGTTATCTTCATTTCCCATTTTTTTTGCCATTTTAGCCACACACCAATCATCGTAAGCAATCTCAAGAGTCAAAGAAACCGACTCGGTTTGCAGGTCCTCAGGGAAATATCCGTATTTATCAAGTAGATAAAAAGGAGCATTTTTATGAGATGTCTTTGAAGAGGCGATGATTGCTTCGTAAGCAAGTTTATAATCAATCCCTTTTATTCCTTTAAAGTAAGCATCGACAATAACAGGAATAGCATGATCGCCAATCATGCAATAAGTTTCTGTTCCCCATAATTGCCAGATTGGCAAATAACCGTAAGATTCATACTGACGAAGCATTGAATTGATAAAACCTGCCGTTCTTTCCTCTTTCAATAAAGCGTAAAGAGGGTGTGCCGCACGATATGTATCCCAAAGTGAAAATGTGCTGTAATGCTTTTTATCAGCTGCGGTTTTCAAACTATTATCCGTACTTAAATAATCACCTGAAACATCTGCAATGTTATTGGGCTGAATAAACATATCGTACAATCCGGTATAAAAAATAATCTTCTGTTTTTCAGTTCCTTCAATATCAATGCATGAAAGTTCTTTATTCCAGCTTTCTTTTGCACTGGCAGAAATTTTATCAAAATCAAAATCATTTATTTCTGCATTAAGATTTTCCCTGGCACCTTCGTCAGAAACAGAGGAAATCCCAACTTTTACGATCAATGGTTTATCATTATTATGATTGAAATTCATGATTATTTTCAATTCGGGATTATTGGCTACCGGGATATCCTGAAATTCGTACTGTCCTGATTTAAAAACATGCGAATCAAACGCACGTGAAAATTCGGCTCTGAAATAGACCTTCCTTAGTTTAGCCCAGCCTGAAATTATCCGGTAGCCTTCTATTGTTTTATTATCGATCACTCTTACATGAGCAGATATTATTTTACAAAATCTGTAGGGACTAGTCCTTACAAGAGAATGATCAAGGTCAACAATCAGGTGATATGGATCTTCATTGGCAAAGCTATATCTGTGCATTCCGCAATGCTCAGTTGCCGTCATTTCGGCTTTTATTTTATAATCATCCAGAACAACAGAGTAATAACCCGGAGCAGCTTTTTCGGTTGAATGTCTGAATTTTGAACGAAAACCCTTTGTTTTGCCATCGTCACTTCCCGGCTTCCATTTAATTTCACCCCCGAAAGGCATAAACAGAAAATCATAAAGGTCAGGACATCCGGTGCCATTGAGATGTGTATGGCTAAACCCAAGAATTGTTGAGTCCTTATAATCGTAACCACTGCATGGATCATCGGGATATTCTTTGGTATCCGGGCTCAACTGCACAAGACCAAATGGCATACAAGCTCCCGGGAAATTACTTCCTGACAAACTCACACTATCAACTGCCCCAGTGCCAATAAACGGATTAACATATTTTGTATAATCAAGGTTTGGAGTCTTGTTCCGGTCAACCTGGCATCCCTGGTAAAAAAGAGCCACTCCAATACTAATGATGAATAATAACTTTTTCATATTTGAATTCTTAATTGATATTTCCATGTGGTATTTTTCAATAATTATTGAACTCTCCAAATTTAGGACAGTAAGTCAAGGTATGCAAACAAAGCGTTTAAGGTTGTGAATAGTTCAAAGGTAATTTATTTTCAATAATCGAGGGAAATTGACGCAAACAACATCATAATGATATGAATAACAGCTATATACTTTTCTCAGGGAGGGATTTCCTGTAAAATAATCCTACCCTGACCCTACCCCACTGCGAGAACATCAGAAAAAATTATGCTTTCGATGCATCAGGGAGGGAAGGGTAGGATAAAATGGCCCGAAGTTTTATGAAAATAAAAAGTATAACATAAAATGGCGATGTACTACTTTGGACTGTATTGGACTTCCGGTAGGTTTATTGGCCTATTTCTCTTATTATAATTATTATATATATATACCCTATATACCCCTATATAACATAAACACCAGTAAAGCCTACCTGTTTGACGGGGATGGATCAAAAAAAATGATACCCTGAATACTACCCCGTCCCTCCCCGAAATATGCAAAAACCGGGGACGAACGTTGAGCGAACCTAAAGCGAATGTCGAGCGAATGTGAAGCGAATGTGAAGAAGTGAAAAAAACAGAGAGAGTGGCAAAGTTTGAATAAAAAATGAAAGAAAAAAAACCAAAACTACACAAAACTACACAAAATCGTGTCGGCTTGTAAAATGGATGGTAAAACAATTACCGAGATAATTTTTCGTAATGGCCTGATACAATAATCGGCAGTGGTATTCTCCAAAACCGGGCAATATTCAACAATTTATCACTAGTTAACAATTTGATTATCAACAAAAAATCAGGGGAGTGATCACTCCCCTCAACTACCGCTTGGCATTCTGATTAATTACCTTTGTCCGGTTAACTTAAAAACCTGAACTGATGGAAAAAATTTCAAAACCAATACAATACAAGATAATCTTATTCTACCTGGCACTAGTATCGGTTCACACATTTTCACCCTTTTTCTTATATTTGGCAAATGAAAAGCATGCTCAGAAGAAAAAAGGCAGTGCCGCTTAAGCCCAACTCTCCTCACGAGCCAGGCCCATGCCTGAACTGTGGAACGTATCTTTCGCAAGACGATTTATTTTGTTCACATTGTGGCCAGAAAAGGCTTGAGAGGGAAGATATGTCAATTCGTCATCTGATCGGGGAATCGTTCATGGACTACTTCCACTTTGATTCTAAATTCTTCCGGACTATCTTACCGCTATTGTATAAGCCAGGCTGGCTTACCCTTGAATACATGAAAGGCAGGCGAAAATCATATGTTGAACCTTTCAAATTGTTCCTGGTCATCAGTGTTATTTATTTCCTTCTCCTGCCCTTTAGTAAGGAAGAAACGGACAAAGTAAGTCCGGTGCAATCAGCCTCTAACATACAGCCCGACAAAAAATCTAATTTCAATGTCTCTTTAAATGGCTTTTCATTAAGTAAATCCGGCAGGGATTCTGTTAGAAATGAAGTTGACAGTATTGGAGTAAACAGGTTTATTGAAAATCATTATGCAAAAGAGTCATTCTGGACTAAAGTATTTATAAAACAGGCCTTAAAGATAATGCTCTCAACAGGACAGTCTTTTATAACGGTTCTTGAACATACTGCGTCTAAATTGATATTTCTATTTATCCCTGTTTTCGCTGCCCTTTTGAAATTATTTTATATACGACGAAAGAGGTTGTACTTTGAACACCTTATTTTTTCACTACATCTTCATGCCTTCATTTTTTTGATATTCATCCTGAACCTGCTGATAGGACTGATATTCCCTATTAATATGTACTTCATCTTAATGATCATCTTAGTCTATGGCTTCATTGCACTGAAAAAATACTACGGTCAGGCATTTTGGAAAACCTTCGCAAAAATGCTGCTGATCAGCTTGTCGTATCTGATTATCGCGCTACCCCTGTTTGTACTTTTGTTGATCCTGATTGCGGTACTATCGTTCTAATCCAACTCAGCATTTTCCGGTTTTTCCATTTTAAATAGAGGCAAGCCTAATCACTTTTTCTTTTTTAATAAATATTAGAGGCTGGAAATGTAGTTACTGTTGGTACTTCAACCCGCATTTCAAGCCATCGGGAAAAGAATACATCATAAACATAATAATTCTCATTCTTTTTAAAAATCATCTCCTTTTGAAGCAGTGATTCTACTCCTCGTTTAATTGTACTTGCATTTGTCAGGCCATTTTGTTTAATAAAACTTCCTGATGTAATCATATTAGCTCCATCAGATCGGGCGATTGCTTTTATAAGTTGCCATTGAGGGTGTGTTAATATATTCCGGTATTCTAAATAAAAGGGTTCCCGGCCTGTTAGAATTTCTCGCTGGACATTTTTGTAATTCCCCATACTGA
>JBEKQA010000069.1:0-14910 GCA_049520195.1 Bacteroidales bacterium | reverse complement strand
TTAGGGATCTGGGTTGCACACGGGGAAGGAAAATTCAACTTCCCTTATGAAGAGAGCAGATATCATATTCCTGCAAAGTTCTCCTATCATGGTTATCCTGGAAACCCCAATGGCTCCATGTATGATGCTGCCTGCATTGCCTCAAATGACGGCAGACACCTTGCCATCATGCCTCATCTTGAAGATGCAGTAATGCCCTGGCAATGGGCATATTATCCATCTGATCGCAAACAGGACGAGATTACACCCTGGGTCGAGGCATTTGTAAATGCGAAGGAATGGATCAGACAGAAAAAGGACCAGTGAAGGATGTAGTTTGAAGGGAATCGGGTAGAATTCAGCATCTTATTGACCAAAGATTAAGTAATAAAAAATATGAAGAAGACGGTATTAATTACGGGTGTGACCAGCGGGTTTGGGAAAGCAATTGCCACACGGTTTGCAAAAGAGGGTGATGACCTGATCATCACTGGCAGGAGGGAGGAATTATTGAATGATTTGGCGGCTGAATTGAGGAAGGATTATGGAGTTGAAGTTCTTTCCCTCTGTTTTGATGTTCGTGAGAAAGAGGAGGTCGAATTCGCTATTTCTTCTCTTCCGGATGAATGGAAAGATATTGATGTGTTGGTGAATAATGCAGGAGTGGCAGTCGGGCTGAACCCTGTCAATGAAGGAGTCATTGACGATTGGGAGCGAATGATAGACACTAATGTCAAAGGATTGTTGTATATGACGAGATATGTTTCCCCCCTGATGGTTCAAAGGAAGAAAGGCCACATCATTAATATCGGTTCAATAGCAGGAAAAGAGGTCTATCCCAACGGGAATGTCTATTGCGGATCCAAATTTGCAGTGGATGCAATTACCAAAGGCACCCGGATAGACCTGTTACCCCATAATATCAAAGTCACACAGGTTGCTCCCGGCGCTGCAAATACGGAATTTTCCATAGTCAGGTTCAAAGGAGATCAGACCCGTGCGGATTCTGTTTATAACGGATATACACCATTGAAGGCTGAAGATGTCGCTGAAGTAGTATGGTATGTTACTTCCTTACCTTCGCATGTTAACATCAATGACTTGGTCATAATGCCAACAGCCCAGGCCTCTTCCATGCATTTTCACAAAAAGTAAGAGACAAGGATAAACCTCAAGTGAACCCTGAGCGAACCCAGGACGAACGATGAGCGAAGGATGGACGCAGGGAGGACGCAGACACGACGCAGGCAGACTATAAAAGTGATTGAGGTTCAGCAACTTATTCGGGCCAAAGGTACAGGCCAAATTCATTAAGCATCCACGACCACTTACTTAAGAATAATTAATTTTCCACTGGTCGTGAATTCTTTAGTCATAACGTTAATAAAATAAATTCCGGCCGGAAGTCCTTTGACATTGATGCTGACTATTCTGCCTGACGGGTGAAGACTCAAAGAATTGACAACTATTCCGCTGGTATTCAGTATCCTGATGTCGACCTGATCATTGACAGTTCTGTTAAATAACAGGTTAACAGTTTCTTTGGCAGGATTGGGATAAATTTTTAGGACGTTGTCAGAAATAGCTGAGTGGTTGTCGATCCCAAAGAAAGAGCCACCATTGGGAAGAACCCCGGTACTATAGCTGTTTCTAACAATATCGATCATCTGATCGAGCTTAACAACTGATGGTTCTACGGTATCCTCGCCGGTATAATCTCTTGCAAAAATGAGGGCAAGATCGACTTCCTGAACATCCCCGGGATGGAAAGTAAACGGGCCCATTCCCCCAATGCCGCGAATATCTGATGGTGGTATTGCAGAATTGTATTCAGTCCAGTCGACAGGCCCATTTGGAACCTGACAACCCGGTCCCCAATTCAGGGAATCTGATTTCCCTGGAAAAGCAAACCTGCAGTCGGGGCCGTAACCTCCGAAACCTGAATGACCCTGGCCTCCATAAAACAAATGGGTAGTATCGATCCAGATTGATTGCATCGAATTATAGAACTCGTTTGCGTATTTTGGGTCTTCCTCATACGATAAGTTCGTAGAAAGATTCCATAATGCCATGAAATTGGTCAATCCATAATGTTCATTATTTGCAATGTTGTCACCAAAACCGGTACCATTAATACTCTCATTACAAAGCTGATGTCCTGAATTGTCAAGTCTGGGCCGGTCCTGACCGGCTGGATCCATTAAGGGACCTTTCAGGATAGTCAATGCCTGTGCAGGAGGGTGCGCCCCATATGCATTTGGCTGGCCTGTTCCATCAACAGGCGTTCCGTTGTATCCTATTAAACTTGCCCTTTTAACATCACATCCGATAAAATCATCTCCTGAGTATCCGATATCAAAGTCTGCCCATGTGCCCAGATAAGACTGGTAATAGGTTCTTGATGACCGGTTGAATATCTTATAATTCAGGAAGATCGTATTTTTAAATGCTGAATCATCCGGCAGGTCAAACGCATATGCCATCAGGTGGATCTCGACCTTCAGCTTGTTTCCTCCGGATTCTTTGTGGATATCCCTGTCATCATTGAAGATTGAAAATATTGCCTCATCACCCATGATCGAGGGGTAATCGCCATCTGCAGGATTGTATATCCCGTCTCCATTCCTGTCATAGAAAGGAGCAAGTATTGCTGCCTGTCCAAGGGCAGTATTGCCGTTGCCAGGCCATTTCAGAATATCCGGTGGTATTACGTATCCCTGGCTGTTCCAGTGGGCTTTGTGGTACTCAATCTCAGACTTTGTGACCTTCCAGGTACGGGTCCATAAGGTATCCTGGTAAATAGAATATTGCACCGAATCCATCACAGGTCCGGCATAAAAGTCGGGAAAATAAGACGGATATGAATCAGGTATGGGTCCCTGGTTATATCTTTCACCAGCAAAATAAAGAGTGCTGTCTGAATCTTTTCCCCCGATCCAAAGCGAAGTATTATATAAAGTACCTGCTTTGCCATTCTTCGGAATTCTGAACAGAGACATTTCGGAGGCAGGAAGAAAGAATTGATTTCCATATGCTGCAATGGCTGCTTTGACATTGTTGATATCTAAGGAATCGTAGCTATGATCATGGATCCGGAAGAAAATGGTTGCATTTGAGCTTTTATTGATCGTAAAATCATGGACAACGTAGGTCCCTGTTACAGTGCCATAAAAGCCCCAGATATTTGCCAGGAAAGTATAAAAACCTTTATAATTGTGTGTATTAGTTATAGGTACATAGTCAGAAATATTTACAAAAACCTGGACTGAATCACCAAGAGGTACTGTATCGTTAGCCAGGAGGTTAAAAGTCTTGTTTATTTCAGGGATGAGATCGATCGTATCATTGACTGCTTTTAACGTCTGGGCGTGTAGTTGTATAACAGACAATAAACAGAATAAAATAATCAGATACTGTTGAGTATACTTTCTCTTCATAATTTAGTCTTTAATTATAATCAGCTTACCTGTTGCTGTAAAATTCTTTGTGCTTGCTTTGATGATATACATCCCAGTAGCAAGTCTGCTGACATCAAGTTGTATCGTTTTTCCGGATGGTATCAGGTTGGTAGAATATTCTTCTGATCCGCTGGTATTCAGGACCTGAATGTTTAACAGATCATAGATCTGCATGTTGAATAAAAGATTAACAATTTCATTGGCCGGATTGGGATAGATTTTCAGGGTGTAATCAGAAATGGATGAGTGATTATCAATCCCGAAGAAAGAGCCTCCATTAGGAAGCAGTCCGGTATTATAGCTGTTCCTGACAATATCGATCATCTGGCCGAGCTTGGTTACAGAAGGGTTGATGGTATCTTCGCCGGTATAATCCCTGGCCCAAACCAGGGCAACATCCACTTGCTGGACATCCCCGGGGTGGAAAGTGAAGGGGCCCATTCCTCCATTACTCCTTATATCATTTGGTGCAAATCCTGATGTTCCTTCAGTCCAATCTACCGGGCCATTTGGAAGCTTGCAACCAGGGCCCCAGTTCAGGGAATCTGATAGACCAGGAAACATGAATCTGCAATCGGGGCCGTAACCTTCTGAGCCGGATTTACCGTCGCCTCCATAGAAAAGATGTGTGCTGTCAGTCCAAATCGATTGCATGGCTTGATAATATCCAGTTGCAATTGTAGGGGGATAACTTTGAAATGCATCACTATATGCTAAAAAATTAGTCAGGCCGTATCGTTCATTATTTGCAATGCTATCTCCAAAACCAGTGCCATTAATACTTTCGTTGCAAAGCTGATGGCCTTTATTGTCAAACCTCGGCCGGTCATAACCGGCAGGATCCATAAAAGGGCCTCCCAGAATAGTTACCGACTGTGCCGGAGGATGGGACCCGTATGCATTCGATTGCCCCGTTCCGTCAACAGGAGTCCCATTAAAGCCTATTATACTGCCTCTTCCAACATCACAACCGATATTATCATCAAGATAATACCCAATGTCCATGTCTGCAAATGTTCCCATATAAGTGTTATAATAGGTTCTGGCAGAACGGTTGAATATCTTGTAATTCAGGAAAATTGTGTTTTTAAATGCTGAATCCTCAGGAAGGTCAAAAGCATATGCCATCACGTGGATTTCAATCTTCATCTTATTTCCTCCGGTTTCTTTGTGGGTGTTACGGTCGTCATTGAAGATAGAAAAAATTGCTTCATCGCCCATGATCGAGGGGTAATCGCCATCCGAAGGATTGTAGATCCCGTCTCCATTTCTGTCATAAAACGGGGCAAGCACAGCAGCCTGTCCAAGGGCTGTATTGCCGTTGCCCGGCCATTTCAGAATATCAGGAGGTGTTACATATCCCTGGCTGTTCCAATGGGTTTTATGGTACTCAATCTGAGATTTGGTGACTTTCCAGGTATGGGCCCATAATGTATCCTGGTAAATAGAATATTGCACCGAATCCATCACAGGACCGGCATAAAAATCGGAATTAAAATATGGTGGAGCATAGAAGGGCCCTTGTTTGTACTCTTCTGCAGCAAGATACAGCGTACTGTCAGAATCTTTTCCCCCGATCCAAAGTGTTGTATTGAACATAGTCCCTGCCATGCCATTCTTTGGTATTTTGAAGATGGATATTCCAGAAGCAGGCAGGAGAAATTGGTTTCCATATGCGGTAATGGCTGCTTTGACATTATTGATATCCAATGAATCGTAACTATGATCATGGATCCGGAAGAAAATGGTTGCATTTGAGTTTTTATTTATCGTAAAATCGCGGACCATGTAAGATCCTGTGAAAGTACCATAGAAACCCCAGGTATTCGTAAAGAAGGTATAAAAACCTTTATAATTATGTGTATTAGCTATAGAGAGGGTCCCTGTATTAACATAAATTTGTATGGAATCACCAAGGGGTATCGTATCGTTAGCCATCAAGTCAAAAGTCTTGCCTATTTCAGGGATCAGATCGATCGTATCATTGACTGCTTTGAGCGTTTGTGCATTAATTGCCGGGCAGAAGAAATGAGAGATAGAAATAAACAAGGTCAGTAAGCGAAACTGATTTCCAAGTTTCATCATTGGTTTCATAAATTCAGAAGTATAGTTATCTATTTTGATTAATTAATGATCACTAATTTTTTTACAGTGGCCCAATCATCTCCTTCAATATTTATAAAATAAACTCCCGGTTCTTCTTCAGTAAGACCAATTAACATTCCGGGGTCTATCTTATTGATCTCCCGGATGATTTTCCCCATGGCATTAAGAATGGTCACTTTTTTAACTGGTTTTACAGATTCGATTTTAATCATCCCTGTTGAAGGGTTTGGAAAAACTCTTATCTCCGTGGGATTGTTTTGTTCTAATCCTGCTGATTTTCCTTTCTGGAATACTGTAAACATGATGGTTGCTCCGGTCAGGGGGGAGTAAAGAAAAAATGAAGCTTCTTTCTGAATAGCCCCTAAATTTGCGGTCAGAGTAGTGAAAACAACAATCCCATCACCGGATCCGGATGTCGGCCCGTATGTCATCCAATCCGAAGCTGACCCGATGATCATCCAATCAAGACTGGTATGTACATAAAGTGTGTCCTTTATACCCGAAAACTGACTCAGGAGCAAGGTGTCAGGTTCGACCTTAAGGTCGAACATATCTATTAGTGGTCTTCTCCATACTCCATTATTTGATGTTCCGGAAAATGCATAGACATTTTTGACAATTATATTATTGACAGAAGTATCTGTCAATCCCTGATTCAATTGTGTCCAGGTGTTTCCATAGGATTCGTGACAACAGATTCCCTTAATATTGCTTCCGGAAAATAGTGCTGAATTAAACGGATAAAAGAAAGAAACAGGTTGACCAGTTAATTGGTTAATGACTGCTGTCCAGGTTTGCCCGTCGGTATCCGCAATGAACATACCTGATTGTGTTCCAGCAAAGATATTATTACCTGTTCTCGTGAGGGAAAGGATGATAAGGTTGGTTAGTCCGGTATTATAATGACTCCAGGTGCTTCCACCGTCTAATGAGCCATAGATACCGTCACCCGGTGTACCGGCAAAGATTTTCTCCCCATTTGCAATAATAGAGGTGAACTGGTTCCAGGGGAGTCCGGTATTAAAACTTTGCCAGCTGTCTCCCTGATTATTTGAATAATAAATTCCCTCCTGTGTTGATGCATACAAAAGGGTATCATTAGAAGCAATTGCGCTAATATATGGATTGGCAAGACCAAAGTTTAAAGAAATCCAACTCCCTCCACTGTTAGAAGAACGAAATACTCCCATTCCCTGTGTCCCGGCAAAAATCAAATTTCCCGATGATTGAAGGGATGTAATAAATGGATTTAAGATTCCTGCACTAGCAGGCGACCAGGCATCTCCATTATCTGATGATACATATATTCCGCCTCCCCATGTACCGGAATAAACATTGGCAGCATCCTGAGTAAATGCTGTTATTTTTGAGTTGCAAAGCCCAGTATTTACGGGCTCCCAAAAAGAGGTGTCTGTTGAAGATAAAAAGATACCTCCGCCTTCTGTGCTTGTAAATATCTCCGTGGAATAACAAAGCAATGCATAGATCCAAGTATTGGACAGGCCTTCATTGATTGAATTCCATGACTGACCTTCATCTGTGCTGGTAAAAACACCCTCCCCGTAAGTTCCTGCAAAGATTTTAAAGCCATCTGCAGAAAGTGAACTGACCGAGGCATTCATAGGTATGCCACTGGATGAAGGTCCCCAAACAGACCTGGATAGATCATAATTATAGACACCGCCAGCTTCCGTTCCCGCAAAAAGATGGGTTGAATCTATGTTTAATGAAAGAATGTCAAGGTTTCCCAGCCCATCATTTATTGCTCTCCAATTGGCACCATTGTCGGTTGACCAGAAAACTCCATAACCGTAAGTGCCTGAAAATATTTGATTGCCTTTAAAAATGATCGCATTTATAGTTACTGCAGGCATCCCGTTGTTTACACGGGACCATTGTTTTTCGTAACTGTTGAACAAAAACAACCCGTCACCTGTTCCGGCAAATGTATTAATGCCATCACAGCATAGCGAATAAATATTCATATTAGTCAGGCCGGTGCATATTGCTTCCCATGAATTACCTGTATCTGCAGAAAAAAATACTCCCTTTCCATAGAACCCCGCAAAGATATATTGTCCGTTGCCTGCAAGTGAGTATACAGGAGCTTGTGGTATTACATTCTTTAAAGCCGACCAGGTGATGCCATTATCTGATGATCTGTATACCCCCCCCGCTGTTCCTGCAAATATTTTATTTGCGCTGGATGCCAGGGAATATACTATTGCGCTATACGGGCCATTAGTTTTGGTCCATTGCGGTTTGGCAACAAAATCAAGCACCAGTATCAAAAAGATAATTAAAGGAAATCTCGTCAAATTTGTTATGCTTTCTTGTATTACAAATATCGATATATTTTTGTTACTTTTGTATAGCTTTAAAATATTTTGTCTTCGTAACACAACGGAAAGTGGAGACAAGTATTCATCATGACATGAAACAATCTTTATACATTATTTTTATTTGTACTATCTGGTTACCCGGGTTATATGCACAAAAGATCACAGGGCCATTTGTAATTAAGCCAATTTATTTTGATCTTTCGCCGCCATTAATTTCTCTTTCAGCGCCAGTACCGGCCAAAGAAGGTCTGAGAAAGAATGAAAAAGCTGAAAACGAAATCTGGAACTATTTCAGGAAAAACAAAGATCATAAAAGTAAAAAGAATTCCATCACAGATCCTTTCAGACAAGGTCATTTCGGTAAGGTGAAATCTGACACAGCGCTTCAGAATTTTGAAGGAACCCCCAATGTCAATACTGCTATTCCTCCTGATACCTATGGTGATGTTGGCCGCAACTATTATTTTCACCTGGTGAATTTATCTTTTACCATTTTTAATAAATCAGGGGATATTTTACTGGGTCCGGAAAATGCAGGTACCATTTGGAGAGGGATGCCCTATTCTTCTAATTCGGGTGACGGGATAGTACTATATGATGAACAGGCTGACCGTTGGTTGATGAGTGCCCTTAGTATACCCTCTTTTCAAAACCCGCCTTATTATGAGATGATTGCTTTATCTCAGACATCTGATCCTACCGGATCATGGTATCGTTGGGAATACGAGTTCAATAATCTTCCAGACTATCCGAAATTCGGAATCTGGCAGGATGCTTATTTTATGACATGCAACCAATATAGTAACCCAGAAACATTCACGGGAGTTGATGCAATAGCATTCGACAGACAGGGAATGTTGGCAGGGGAAACATCGCCGGAAATGGTGATATTTAACCTTAATCAGTATAAAACCATTTTCTCTATGCTTCCGGCTGATTGTGATGGTGAATTCCCTATGGAAGGAACACCGGGCTATTTTGCTTATCTGGGTGATAAATTCTTAGGGATCTATGAATTTCATACTTCCTGGACAAATCCATCATCCTCCACTTTTGTGAATCAGAACCAGATCAGTGTTGGTACGTATTCACAAAATATTAAAGGAATCCCACAAAAAGGATCCTCTATTTATCTTGATCCTATTTCTGATCGTCTCATGTGCAGACTGCAATTCAGAAAATTCCCTGATCATCAATCGATGGTTGTAAACCATACGGTAAAAATAGGGGATTATTGGTCAGGCATCCGATGGTATGAGTTGAGGAGGTATGGTGGTGATTGGATGATGTATCAACAATCTACTTACGCCCCGGATAGTAATTCCAGATGGATGGGAAGTATAGCTATGGATTCGGCAGGAAATATTGCCTTGGGATATTCTGTTTCTGGTCCGGATTTGTATCCGTCAGTCCGGTTTACCGGCAGGATGAAAGACGATCCTTCAGGTCAAATGACCATCGCGGAGCAGTCGATTATTGAAGGAGGCGGTGCTCAGACTCATCCAGCGACAACTTACTCAAGGTGGGGTGATTATAGTTCCATGACTGTTGATCCATCAGATCCATCCGTTTTCTGGTACACTCAGGAATATTATCCAGTGACGGCCAATTACGATTGGCACACAAGGATCGCGGCGTTCACATTCAGGGATATCCTGGATATAAAGGCCATTGCTGACTATTCGGAGATCTGCACGGGTCAGACAGATCAGCTTGATGTGGAGGTTTCAGGCGGAAACGGAGATTACACATATTCCTGGACTTCAATCCCTGCGGGATTTACT
This sequence comes from Bacteroidales bacterium, assembly GCA_049520195.1. Taxonomy (GTDB): domain Bacteria; phylum Bacteroidota; class Bacteroidia; order Bacteroidales; family FEN-979; genus FEN-979. The sequence continues at coordinate 5,241 of JBEKQA010000069.1, read as the reverse complement.
TCAAATCTTAAAAACCCTGTTGTCTCCCCCGATGCTGTTACGAAATATATTGTCAATGTAACAACGGGTAATCAATCGAGAAATGATACAGTTTTAATTAGTATTGCGCCCCTTCCATATGCTTATGCAGGGAATGACACTACATTTTGCCGGCAAATTACGGAAATATCACTTGATGGGGTTGCAGGGACATATGTTTCAATGAAATGGATAAGTTCAGGTGATGGAACATTTGCAGATCCTAATGCATTACTGACATCCTATACTCCCGGGGTTAAGGACCGGAGTGACAGCCTTATTGACCTGGAATTGATTCTTTATCCCCAACCTCCTTGCCCGATAGTTATATCTCACAGGCTGATCCACTTGGTCACCTGTGCCGGAATACCACCTATAAGCGCTGGTAATGAAGGAATATTGATCTTCCCAAATCCGGGAAACGGAAAATTTACCCTTGAGTTACCTGTAAACTCACTCATGCTCGAAATCACTAACATTCAGGGGAAGATAATCATGAATGCAGATCTTTCATCATTCACGGGAAGAGAGTTTATAGTAGATCTATTTGACAAACCGCGAGGATTATATCCGGTGAAGATCCTGCTTGATGGCCGGATCATTCATGAAAAAATCATTCTGAAATGAGATGATCATCTCTTAATTATTCATACTAAATTGTTCCTTTACCTGATTTTTCCTTATAATTGCATCCAAATAAAAAATTATGGAAGTCACCCGTATTTTTGATATTCTGCCTTACCATGCATCCAAATTCAAGCCCAAGGATGATGTAATAGCATCAAAAGAAAATGGTGATTGGGTTAAATACGATATCCATCAATACCGGGAAATAGTGGATAATATCAGCTATGGATTCCTGAAAATGGGAGTTCAGCCGGGTGACCGGATTGCCCAGATAAGCCCGAACCGAAGTGAGTGGAATTTTGTTGATATGGCGGTTCTCCAGGTTGGAGCGATTCATGTGCCAATTTACCCAACCATCAGTGAATCAGACTATTGTTATATCCTGAACCATGCTGAGGTGAAATACTTGTTTGTTTCAGGAATGGAGTTATTGCGGAAAATTCAACATATTCTCCCTAGTATCCCCCATATACAGGGTATTTTTACTTACAAAGAACATCTTGAATTAAAGAATCTTAGCGAATTGATTGACCTTGGAAAGCAAAACAAGGATCCTGAGATACTTGAGCAGCGTAAAGCGGCTATTCAACCTGATGATATTGCAACGATCATTTATACTTCAGGAACCACAGGGAATCCAAAAGGTGTAATGCTTTCTCATGAAAACCTTATTTCAAATTTCAAGGCTGTTTCCTATATACCACCTTTTGGTGAAGAGGCAAAGGCAGTTAGCTATCTTCCTCTATGTCACGTTTACGAGAGGATGCTAAACTATCTCTATCAATATCTTGGCTTTTCAATTTATTATGCTGAAAACCTCGGAACAATTACGGATAATATGAAGGATGTGCAACCTGAGTTACTTTCGACAGTTCCGAGATTACTGGAAAAGATATATGATAAGCTTTTTGCTACAGGGCATAAACTGAAAGGCATCAAACGTTATATATTCTTTTGGGCGCTGCACCTGGCTTTACGTTATGAACTCAAAGGCGCTAACGGGTGGTTTTATGAATTGAAAAGAAAAATATATGATAAACTTGTTTATGAAAAATGGCGGGAAGCTCTAGGTGGTAAGATGCAACTTATCATTTCAGGTGGTGCCGCTCTTCAACCCAGGCTAGCCAGAATGTTCACCTGTGCAGGTATGACGATCATTGAAGGTTATGGCCTCACAGAAACCTCACCGGTAATTGCGGTAAGCGACCTTACAGAACTTGGCATTAAATTCGGAACTGTAGGGCCTGTGCTCAGGGGAGTCAAGGTCAAAGTGGCTGCAGATGGAGAAATCCTTTGTAAAGGACCCAATGTCATGAAAGGATATTATAAGGAACCCGAGTTAACCAAAGAATCAATTGATCCCGATGGATGGTTCCATACAGGGGATCTTGGTCATATTGAACCAGAAGGACAGTTAAAGATCACAGGGAGGAAAAAGGAATTATTCAAGACTTCCTTTGGGAAATACATCAGCCCGCAACCCATAGAGGATAAATTCAAAGAATCTTTATTCATCGATCAGATCATTGTACTTGGAGAACATCAAAAGTTTGCAGGTGCATTAATAGTCCCTGATTTCTCTTTTCTGAGATCCTATTGCATTATCAAGGATATTCCTTTTACGACAAATGCAGAAATAGTCAGGAATCCCAGGATCCGTAAACGTTTTAAAGTCGAAGTGGATAAATATAATTCCGGGTTAGGCGACACGGAAAAGATTAAATCATGGGATCTGATTAATACAGAGTGGGCTCCTGAATCAGGAGAATTGACACCAACCTTAAAACTTCGCAGGAACTATATTTGCAAAAAATATAAATCGGAGATTGACAGACTTTTTGAATAGAAAGATCAGATATATCAGGAGAATAATTGAATGGCTGCGGTATTACGGATTTTTGATTTACTCGATGGTTACAGGAATGAATTTTCATCCTTATCCAATGCATTAAATTGCTGGAAGAACGGGACCTGGATAAGCTATACGGCACAGGATTATATTAATTATAGTAACGAGATCAGTTTGGGATTGCTTTCGATGGGCATTAAACCGGGAGTAAAAGTCGGAACGATTATGCTGAACTGTCCCGAATGGAATTTCTTTGATATGGGGCTACTACAGGTGGGGGCTGTGCAGGTTCCTATCTATCCTACGATAAGCGAGGATAACTACAAATTTATCCTAAATGATGCGAATGTTGAATATTTGATAGTTTCAAACAGAGACATTTACGAGCGGGTAACATCGGTTATAAAGGACATACCATCATTAAAAGAAATATACAGCCTTGACGAGATTCCCGGCGTGAGAAATTGGCAGGAAATTCTTTCAGCCGGGAAAAATCATGATCATCCTGAGGAACTGAATAAGATTAAAGAAGAAATTCTTCCTGATACCCTTGCAACAATAATATACACATCGGGAACAACAGGAAAGCCAAAAGGAGTGATGCTTTCACATGCTAATTTTGTAACCAACTATAAGGCTCTTGGCGAAATTCCCCCCTTGGAGAAGAATGATAAGGTTGTTAGTTTCCTTCCCTTATGCCATGTTTATGAGCGCACGGCCGGTTATACTTATCAGTCATTTGGCGTAGGCATTTATTACATTCAGAATTTGGAGGAGATTGCCACATGTATTGCAGAAGTCAAACCCCATTCCTTTGCTGCAGTGCCAAGAGTACTGGAGAAAATTTACAATAAACTGGTGATGCAGGGAAGAGCCCTTCCTCTTTTAAAAAAGATATTGTTTTTCTGGGCACTCAGGCAAGGTCATAAATTTGAACTGGATCATAAGCGTGGATGGTTTTATGAACTCAAACTTTGGATTGCTAACCAGCTTGTCTTCAGTAAATGGAGAAATGCAATGGGTGGAAATGTGAAATTTATTGTTTGTGGAAGTGCTTCTCTTCACCCACGTCTTACAAGGATCTATTGGGCGGCACGGATGCCCATCCTGGAGGCATACGGACTTACTGAAACTTCTCCGGGAATTACCTGTTACAGGTTTGAACCTGGGGGTGTGAAATTCGGCACAGTAGGCCCTCTTCTTACAGGAGTCCAGGTAAAAATTGCAGATGACGGCGAAATACTTGTAAAAAGTCCGGGTGTCATGCTGGGATATTATAACCGGCCCGAGCGGACCGCCGAAGTGATGGATGAAGAAGGATGGTTCCATACAGGTGATATAGGGGTGTTGGATGATGGGAAATTCCTGAAGATCACAGACAGGAAAAAAGAAATGTTCAAGACTTCGGGTGGAAAGTATATTGCTCCGCAGGTTATTGAGCAGTTGCTGAAAGAATCTCCCTTTGTTGAGCATATTATGGTGATAGGCGAAAACAGACATTATCCTGCCGCTCTGATCATCCCAAATTTCGAGTACCTGAAAGGATGGTGTAAAGTGAAAGAAATCCCTTTTGTATCACGTAAAAAAGCTGTTGCTAACCCTATTATATTCAAACGTATCCAACGAGAAATCGAACGTTATAATCAGGACCTGGGACAAACAGAAAAGATCAAGAAGTTTCGTCTTCTTCCTAATGAATGGAGCATCACTGACGGAGAACTTTCGCCTACACTGAAACTTCGAAGAAAGTTTATCATCGAAAAGTATAAAAAGGTCATCGAGGAAATGTATCGCTCTCCGGAATACAATTACAAGAACGAAAAGAATAAGTAGTGATGTATTAACAGGGGGAATTGCAATTCATAGCGTCTTTGCGTCTTCGCGGTGAAAAAAACTTTGAAATCAGGAAAAGCTATTTGCTGAATCGTCTTTATTAATCTCAATGCAGTATCCTGAAAATTAGCTCCTTCATCAGTTCTCCATCGGGGAATGATGTTCCGCTGCTGTCGACACCTTTTGCTTTTAAATCGTATTCTCTTAAGACTGAAATGATAGAAATGATTTTGTTAGAGGAATAGTTGGCAGCAGCGTGCTGATAATCCATAATGAAAAAAGGGTTAATTGACAATGCAGATGCCACATTATTCTTTGATTTATCAGCAAGGCTGTGATAAATAAGTACCTTTGAAAAAAAACCAAACAAGATCGGCAGCACTTTAACAAGTGGATTTTCCCTGGGATTGGCCGCAAAATAATTAATGATCTGGTTGGCTTTCAAAACATCTTTCTGTCCCAGAGACTTCTGCAATTCAAATACATTGTAATCCTTGCTGATGCCAATATTTTTCTCGACAACTTCTTCTGTGATTTCCTGTTTTTCCGAAAGGTTAATAATAAGTTTGGATATTTCATTGACAACCTTTGAAATATCATTCCCCAGAAATTCAGCAAGTAGAAAACAAGCCTTCGGAGAGATTGAATAATTCATCTTTCTCACATAAGCGGAAATCCAGTCAGGGATTTTATTATCATAAACCTTTGCTGATTCAAAAAGAATGCCTTTTTTTTCAATATTTTTAAAGAGGGTTCTTCTCCGATCAATCTTTTCGTATTTGTAACACAGTACCAGAATTGTCGTCTCCAGTGGATTCAGGATATAGGGTTCCAGATTTTCGATCTTATCCAGGTCTTGGGCTTCTTTTACAATAATGACCTGGTAGTTCGACATAATCGGGAATCTTCTGGCA
>JBEKQA010000068.1:0-15030 GCA_049520195.1 Bacteroidales bacterium | reverse complement strand
GGAGATGATCCTCACCTCGTCTGAAGATAGGATGATCATTAAATACACTTTACAAGATGCCCATTCGGCTACCAAGATCAGGCTCAGGCCTTTTCTTGCATTTCGTAATGTTCATCAGCTTAACCGTGAGAACATCTTTGCTGATAAAAAATATGAGAATGTTCCTAACGGTATTAAAATCAGGATGTACCTGGGATATACGGATCTGTTCCTCCAGCTCTCCAAGCCGGTTGAATATATTCATGTTCCGGACTGGTACTACAACATTGAGTACCAGGAAGAGATGGAGAGAGGATATGATTACCAGGAAGATCTGTATGTTCCCGGTTACTTTGAATTTGACATAAAGAAAGGAGAGAGCATATACTTCGTGGCCGGTACAAAGGAAATCCCGGTTGCTTCAATAAAAAGAGCTTATCATGCTGAATATGACAAGCGTGTACCCAGAAATAATTTTGAGAACTGCCTGAAGAACGCAGCAGAGCAGTTTATTGTAAAGAAAGGACATAAGACCGAGATCATAGCAGGTTTCCCTTGGTTCGGCAGGTGGGGCAGGGATACCTTTATTGCGTTACCCGGACTGACCTTGGTTAATGGGGATTATACCACTTGTAAAAATGTGATTGACACCATGATTGCCGATCTGAACGGACCCTTGTTTCCCAATATCGGATCGGGGAATCAATCTGCTTATAATTCTGTGGATGCCCCTCTCTGGTTTTTCTGGGCCTTGCAGCAGTATGCTGAATTCACGAAAACAAAACCTTTGATCTGGAAGGAGTATGGACGGAAGATGAGGATGATCCTGGATGGATACCGGGCAGGTACTCAGTTTAATATTAAAATGAACGAAAATGGCCTGATTTCAGCAGGGGAGCCGGGGAAAGCACTTACATGGATGGATGCCATCGTTCACGGTAAACCGGTGACTCCAAGGATCGGCATGCCGGTTGAAATCAATGCACTCTGGTACAATGCAATCCGTTTCAGTCTTGATGTAGCCGAACTCGCCGGCGATTCCAAATTCATTGATGAGTGGAAGTCCGTTGCAGATATGATACCTGCTTCCTTCACTGAGACCTTCTGGAATGAAGATAAAGGTTACCTGGCCGATTTTGTCGACGGTAAATACAAAGATTGGACAGTACGTCCAAATATTGTATTTACGACATCGCTTCCCTATTCTCCGATTGATGACGAGAAAAAGGAAAAAGTACTGAATGTCCTGAAGAAAGAATTGCTGACCAGCCGGGGTTTAAGGACACTGACCCCTAAACACCCGGGATATAAGAGCATTTGTACAGGCGACCAGGCAGAACGTGACCTTGCCTATCACCAGGGAACTGTATGGCCTTGGCTTTTGGGACATTTTGCAGAAGGCTATTTGAAACTTTACGGTAAATCCGGCGTTTCTTTTATCAGATCCCTTTATAATGGATTTGAACCGGTAATGACCGAACACGGGATTGGTACAATATCTGAGATTTATGACGGAGACCCTCCACATACTGCAAGGGGTACTATCTCGCAGGCATGGAGTGTATCAGAATTACTGAGAATAAAATGGATGCTGAGCCAATACGAAAAATGAGCTGTTAATTAAAGAATAAAAAGAAATATGAGAATCTTGATGTTTGGCTGGGAATTCCCGCCGCATATTACCGGAGGACTTGGCACTGCCTGTTTCGGGCTTGTAAAAGGCCTTGGCAAACAAGGTGTCGATGTTATCTTCGTAGTTCCCAGAGCTTATGGAGATGAGGTAAAGGAAGGATTCCGGCTGGTCGATGCAAGTGACATGGTACTCGATTTCTCGAAAACCGTTTACCAGGAACATTGGAACCGGATAAAATTCATGGAGATTGGTTCGAATCTGATCCCTTACGTTGGCCCGGAAGAGTTCGAGAAGATGGTTCAGGAAGATACGGTCAGGCGTACCGGTGAAACCCAGTCTGTCTTTTCAGAACGATACCAGTTCTCAGGGAAATATGGCGTAAACCTGATGGAGGAAGTGTCCCGGTATGCGATCGTGGCTTCAGTGATTGCCCAGCAAATGACCTATGACGTTATTCATGCACACGACTGGCTGACCTATGCAGCAGGCATTGCAGCAAAGAAGATCAGCGGCAAGCCTCTGGTCGTGCATGTCCATGCAACTGAATTCGACCGGTCGGGAGAAAATGTCAATCAAACGGTTTATGACCTTGAACGCCAAGGAATGGAAGAGGCAGACCTTGTGATCACGGTAAGCAACCTTACCCGTCAAATTGTTATTGAGCGTTATGGTATAAATCCCGATAAGGTCATCACTGTCCACAATGCAGTCGAACCGCCTGAACGCCCGGAGATGAATGATGTGACAAAACATGTCAGGGAAAAAGTGGTTACCTTTCTCGGCAGGGTTACCTTTCAGAAGGGACCCGATTATTTCATTGAAGCCGCAAACAAGGTACTCAAAAAGGACCCCAATGTACGATTTGTCATGGCCGGTTCCGGTGACCTGCTGAACAAGATGATCAGACGTGCTGCCCAGCTTCATATTGGAACGAAGTTTCATTTTACCGGTTTCCTTAGCGGCACTGAAGTCGACACGATGTTTGCAATGAGTGACGTTTATGTAATGCCTTCGGTATCTGAACCTTTCGGAATATCACCACTGGAAGCCATGCGTTCAAATGTGCCTGTAGTCATTTCCAAGCAATCGGGAGTTTCCGAAGTTCTCAAACATGCACTTAAGGTTGATTTCTGGGACATCGATGCTCTCGCGGACGCCATATACGGGTTGCTCCATTATGAAGGGCTGAAGAAAATGTTCGTTAAATATGGGAAAGAAGAAGTCGATAACCTTAAATGGGACAATGCTGCAGCCAAGGTAATTGAAGTTTATAACCTTGCACAGACCTTATAAAGTTAGATAGTAAAAGAAAGAATAATTAATAAAGACCGAATATGAGATCCATCTGCTTGTACTTTCAGGTTCACCAACCCTTCAGGTTAAGGACCTACAGGTTTTTTAATATCGGAGATGATCATCACTATTATGATGACTACCAGAACCGTCAGATTATCAAGAGGGTTGCTGAGAAGTGTTACTTACCTGCAAATAAAATGATGCTGGATCTCATTAAAGAGTATGGGACTGCATTTAAGATCAGTTTTTCAATTTCTGGTACTGCAATAGAGCAGCTTCAGCAATATGCTCCTGAAGTAATCAAAGGGTTCAGACAGCTTGCAGATACCGGGTGCGTTGAATTTCTTGCCGAGACTTACTCTCATTCGCTTGCCTCACTGGGTAACAGGGATGAATTTATCCGCCAGGTTAAGAAGCATTCCGATACCATTGAATCTCTTTTTGGCCGGAAGCCAAAGACTTTCCGTAATTCAGAGCTGATTTATTCGGACGGAATAGGGGAGATGGTACATGATATGGGCTTTACCAGTTTAATGACGGAAGGCGCAAAGCATATACTTGGATGGAAAAGCCCGAATTATATGTACTGCAGTGCAAGAACACCGAAGTTGAAGCTTTTACTCAGGAATTTCAGGTTAAGTGATGATATTGCTTTCCGTTTTTCTACACATTCCTGGCCCGAATGGCCTCTTACAACCGAGAAGTTCACTGGATGGCTCAACGGGATAGAAGAGAAGGAAGAAGTAGTCAATATTTTTATTGACTATGAAACGATTGGGGAACGTCAATGGAAAGAAACAGGCATCTTTGATTTCTTCACGGCTCTGCCAAAAGCTGTATTGACACATTCTAATTTCAGGTTTGCGACTCCATTGGAACTTGTTGAAGTACTGCAACCTGTAGCACAGTTACATGTTCCTTACCCGATTTCCTGGGCAGATGAAGAACGTGACCTTACCTCCTGGCTGGGTAATGAACTCCAGGATGAGGCATTCTCGAAACTATATGCGCTCACAGACCGGATACAAGCTCTTGGTGATTCTTCTATTCAGAAAGACTGGCAGTACCTGCAAACCAGCGATCATTTTTATTATATGTGTACCAAGTGGTTCTCTGACGGTGGAGTTCATAAATATTTCAATCCTTATCCATCTCCTTATGAAGCATTCATAAACTACATGAATGTGCTTTCAGATTTTTCCATCGTTGTAGATGACACAATCGCAAAGAAAAATGCTAAGGCAATAAAGCCGGCAGCAAAGAAGTCCAAAGAAGAGGAAAAACCAGAAAAAGAAAAACGTAAGACCCCGCGAAAGACCAAAGGAAAATTGGTGGAAGAAGAACATGTGCGTGCAGTTCCTTCACGGAAAAAAGTAAAAGCGGAAGCTGAAAATTCCATAAAGACAACTAAAAAGAGTTTGCAGGAAAACCCGGTTGAGAAGGAATATATGCCACTTAACTTTGAAACGATCATTTCTCTGTCTGATGCTAAGGTTAAGAAGATCATCAAGAACCTTGAAATTGAAACTTTGACCGCAGCGATGAAGAGCGCAAACAATGATATACGCGAAAAAGTTGAAAAGAATCTAGGCAAGCGTGCACTGAATACATATAAAGAATTATTAAAACAACTTAAGACTATCAGTGAATCTGAGATAAAGAAATCCAGAAAACTCATCGAAAAACAAATCAAATTACTTACTAAATAATCTTACTAATGACTGGAATAAAAGATGATTCCACAACAACCAAAGAGTATTTATTTGAGACCAGTTGGGAGGTTTGCAATAAAGTTGGTGGGATCTACACTGTTATTTATACAAAGGCACTTTCCCTGGTAAATGTTTACCGGGATAATTACATCCTGATCGGACCGGATGTGTGGAAAGAAACTCATGAAAATCCTGAATTTCATGAAGATAAATTCCTTCATAAAGCTTGGAGGCAGAAAGCTGAAAGCGAAGGTTTGAAGATCAAAGTGGGACGATGGAATATACCTTGTCAGCCGCTAGTCATTCTGATAGACTTTACAACTTCCTTTGCCCAGAAAGATAAAATATTTGCCTGGCTTTGGGAAACCTATAAGCTTGACTCTCTTAACGGCGGATGGGATTATATGGAGCCTGCCCTTTTTGGGTACGCTGCTGCCAAAGTCATTGAAAGCTTCTATAACTATTATGTTTCATTCAACGAGAAGGTAATTGCCCAGTTCCATGAATGGATGACAGGGGTTGGGGTTCTGTATCTAAAAAGTAAAGTGCCCCAGGTTGGTACTATATTCACGACCCATGCAACAGTTGTTGGACGAAGCATTGCTGGAAACGGTTTGCCTCTGTACAGGAATATGGATATATATGATGGGGATGGGATGGCAATGCAGTTTGGAGTTACTTCGAAGCAATCCTTAGAAAAACTTTCTGCAGCCAATGCTGATGCTTTTACTACCGTCAGCCAGATCACAAATAACGAATGCCGTCAATTCCTGCAAAAGCAGGTTGATATGTTGACCCCCAATGGATTCGATGATTCTATTGTTCCAGTGCGGGAGGAATATTATGAGAAACGTGCAAAATCAAGGGATAAGATCTTCGAGGTTGCAGAAGGGTTACTCAACCAGTCGCTTCCCAAGGACAGCATTCTGATCATTACCAGTGGCCGGTATGAATTTCGGAATAAGGGCATTGATCTTTTCATTGATCTGTTGGGCAGATTGAATAAACAGGAACGTCTGCAACGTGATATCATTGCTGTTCTGACCATCCCTGCCTACCAGTTCGGTCCCAGGCCGGAATTGCTCGACCGGATGGCTAAGCCGGATTTCAACACCCCTTTGAAAGATGAATATCTTACACATGGCCTTCATGAGCCTGAGAATGATGCCATCCTCAGGAGGATCAGGAAAAATGAACTTCACAATTCTCCCGGTGATAAAGTGAAGGTGATATTTGTTCCTGCTTATCTGAATGGCGAGGATGGAATTTTTAACCTTGATTATTATGACTTCCTGGTTGGATTTGACGGGTCGATCTTCCCTTCCTATTATGAGCCCTGGGGATATACGCCACTGGAAAGTTTAGCATTTCACATTCCCACCATCACAACATCGCTTGCAGGTTTCGGGCAATGGGTGAAGTTACTCTATCCCACCATTAAGGATAGCGTAACTATCATACCGCGGGGAGATGATAATGATGAATTTGTTGTGGAGGAAATGATGAAAGCAGTCCTCCAGGTTAGCGGCAAATCTGAGAAAGAGATCTTGAAAATAAGGATGAAAGCATTCGAGGTTTCACGTTCAGCTCTTTGGAAGAACCTTATCAATAATTATTATTCAGCCTTTGATCTGGCAACATCAAAAGCAGATTCCAGATTCGAGCTCTTTAAAGGGAAACAAGCTGTTATTCAAACTTTACCGGTCAAAGGAGTTATTGAGACAAAACCGGAATGGAAAAAGGTGCTGGTTCAGCAAAATCTTCCGGGAAATCTTTTATCACTTGACCGTATTGCAAACAATCTTTGGTGGACTTGGAACAGCGATGGGTACGATCTTTTTGAAATGGTCAATAAAAAACGCTGGGAGGAAATGAAGCACAATCCGATACCTTTGATTGAGTCATTAAACTACCAGGAATTACAGACACTGAGTAAAAACGAAGTGTTTGTCACCAAACTACAAAGACTTACAGAACGCTTTGACGACTATATGTCGAAAGCCAGTGAAAAACCTGTCAAGCAGGTGGCTTACTTCAGTATGGAGTTTGGGCTTCATGATACTGTCAAGATCTTTTCAGGAGGACTGGGTTTGTTGGCGGGTGATTATCTTAAGCAGGCCAGTGACTCCAACTATAATATTATCGGTATCGGTTTATTGTACCGTTATGGATATTTCCAGCAACAGATCTCTATTTCAGGTGAACAGATTGCAACCTATACTCCTCAGAAATTTACCCATCTTCCGTTGCAGCCGGTCCGTGATGATGATAAAAACTGGATAAAGATCACTTTTGCACTCCCGGGCAGGACAATGTATGCAAAAATATGGAGGGTAGATATAGGCAGGGTGCCTTTGTACCTTTTGGATACTGATATTGATGAGAATGTTGAAGCCGACAGGATGATCACACACCAGCTCTATGGAGGTGATCTGGAGAACCGTCTGAGACAGGAAATCCTGCTGGGCATAGGTGGTATCAGGATGCTGCATCTCTTGGGCATTAAACCGGATATATATCACAGTAATGAAGGACATTCAGCATTCATCGGTATTGAGCGACTCAGGAATATAATTCAGAATGATAAGCTGACCTTTTATCAGGCACTTGAAGTCGTACGCGCATCAACACTTTTTACTACTCATACTCCTGTTCCGGCAGGACATGACCGGTTTACTGAAAATTTGATGCGCCGATATCTTTCTCATTATCCTGAAAATCTAAATATAAAATGGGAGGAATTCATGAATCTTGGGAAGATGACTCCGGGATCGACGGAAGAATTTTCAATGAGTATCCTTGCGGCGAAGCTCTCACAGGAAATCAACGCGGTAAGCAGGATTCATTGCGATGTAACCCGTGAAATGTTTGCCGACCTTTATCCGGGTTATTATCCCAAAGAACTGCACATTGGTTATGTTACGAATGGAGTTCATTATCCCACCTGGGCAGCCAGGGCATGGCAGGAACTTTATAAAAAACACTTCCCAACCGGGTTTGAGAATGATCAGTCTAATCCTGCGGTATGGTCGAAGATACAGGATGTTGATGATACTGTGATCTGGAAGATAAGGCAGGAACAGAAGAAGAAACTGTCAGATTATCTTAATGTCAGGATTTTTGACGAGATGACACGCCGGAATGAGAATCCAAAACTCATTTTCAAAATGCGTGAAGCATCCAGAAATGATGCTCTGACCATCGGGTTTGCACGTCGCTTTGCCACCTATAAACGGGCTCATTTATTATTTTCAAATCCCGACCGGCTTTCCAAAATCGTCAATAATACAAAAATGCCAGTAAGGTTTATCTTTGCCGGGAAAGCACATCCCAAGGACAAAGCAGGACAGGATCTGATCAAAACGATTTATGAAATGTCTAAAACCCCAGAATTTTTAGGCAAGATATTCTTTGTTGAGAATTACGATATCGAACTTGCACAGTATCTTGTCAGCGGTGTCGATATATGGTTGAATACACCCACGAGGCCATTGGAAGCATCTGGTACAAGTGGGGAGAAAGCAGTGATGAATGGGGTCATTAACTTTAGTGTTTTAGATGGCTGGTGGGCTGAGGGTTATAAGCCTGAAGCCGGTTGGGCGCTGAAAGAAGAAGCTACTTATAAAGATTCACATTTTCAGGACGACCTGGATGCAGAGACAATCTACACTATGTTGGAAGAAGAGATAATCCCGCTCTTTTATGATGTTAACTCTAAAAAAGTTCCGGAGCGCTGGATATCTTACATTAAAAATACGATCTCTGAAATTGCACCTCATTTTACAATGAAAAGGCAGCTTGATGATTATATCACGAAATATTATAATTCTCTATTTGAGCGTTCAGCAGATATGTTGACAGGAAACTTTGAGCTGGCTCGTCATTTGGCTTCCTGGAAAAGGCATGTCCTCCGTGAATGGGATAATATTCAAGTGATTTCTCTGAATCTTCCTGATTCAACACAAAAACCTTTGATATTAGGGGAATCTTTCAGAGCCGAAATTGTTCTGGATCTGGCTGAACTTTCTCCTGAGGACATTGGTATTGAGATCCTGTTTGGTAGAAAAGTGAATGATGAGATAAAAGAGCCTCTTCTGGTAAGCAGGATGACTTTGGTAAAAGCAGAACGGAATATTGCAACCTATAATATTGATATCCCCTTTAACCAGGCCGGGGTTTATGACTTTACATTAAGACTTTTCCCTGTGAATCCTGAGCTTCCTCACAGGCAGGATTTCAGTATTGTGAAATGGATATGAGAGATATGATCATGGATTGCAGTCATGTATGATTAATTATATATTGCGTATAAATACGCATGAAATCAGGTATCAGGTCTCTTGCGTGGAAACTAATATTAATTTATGTTTGCTTTTTGGTCACGAAGATATATTGGATGAACAAGAGTACGATCTAGTGGCCAAGCTTTTTCATATGGGGATGAGGGGGGAACAATTGTTCCCCCTTCTATTTTGAATTATTCCTATCTTTGCGAAAATTATTGACCATACATGAAACTACTTGATGGAAAAGTCGCATTAATAACCGGAGCGAACCGGGGAATCGGAAAAAATATCGCACTTAAATATGCTGCACATGGCGCTCACGTGGCATTCTCTGATATTACATATAATGACGATTCAGTGAAACTTGAAAATGAAGTGAAAGCAAATGGCGTTAACGCCAAAGGATATGCCTCAGATGCAAGTTCTTATGAGGATGCAGAAAAGCTGGTGAATGATGTGCTTAATGATTTTGGAAGGATCGACATTCTTGTCAATAATGCAGGAATTACAAGGGACAACCTACTGATGCGGATGTCAGAAAATGACTGGGACCTGGTTATCAAAGTAAATTTGAAGTCTGTATTTAACCTCACAAAGGTTGTTCAACGGGTTATGATTAAGCAGCGATCGGGTTCTATAATCAATATGAGTTCTGTAGTAGGGATTGAGGGTAATTCCGGTCAATCTAATTATTCAGCTTCAAAAGCAGGTATCATCGGTTTTTCGAAGTCCATTGCAATGGAGCTTGGATCACGCAACATTCGTTGTAATGCTATTGCACCTGGGTTCATTGAAACAGAAATGACCGCCCGTCTTTCCGAAAAAGTGAGAAAAGAATGGGTGAATGATATCCCTTTAAAACGCGCGGGTACAACCGACGATGTTGCCAATACTGCCCTCTTTCTTGCCTCTGATATCTCTGACTATATTACCGGGCAGGTCATCAGTGTTTGCGGAGGTTTGCACACTTAGAAACAAACAAGAAATTGGGAATTATCACCGAATATCCGGTTGGTTTTATATTCTTATGCCTCCTTCTGGGAGCAGTTTATGCTTTTGCCCTCTATTTTAGAACAAAGAAGGATGACATCACAAAGTGGCTTGTTCAGGTTATGACGGGCTTTCGTTTCCTGACAGTATCTCTGATTGCATTCCTGCTTTTATCACCCTTCATTAAAAAACAAACTGAAGTCATCCAGAAACCGTTGATTATTCTGGCGCAAGATAATTCCCGCTCCATACTTCTATCTAAGGACTCAGGATTTTACAGGAAAAATTATCCTGAGGATATACGGAATCTCTCTAATGATCTGCACAAGAAGTTTGATGTTGCTGAACTATCTTTTGGAGACAGAATATCTAATGGTTTGCAGACAGGCTTTACCGAACAGGAAACAGATATCTCCTCTTTGTTTGACGAAGTTAATATTCGTTATGCAAACCGGAATATCGGAGCTCTTATCCTGGCCACAGACGGGATATATAACAAGGGAACTGACCCATTTTATGCTGCACAAAAGATACGGTTCCCGGTATTTACTATCGCATTGGGAGATACAAACCTTCCCAGAGATCTCATTATTAAAAAGATAATTTGCAATAAAACAGTATTCCTGGGCGACAAATTCCCTGTAGAAATTCAGGTCGAAGCAGATAAATGCAGGAATGAAAAGACAGAAATAAACATTTTGAAAGGGGATGAGGTGCTTTTTACTAGAGCTTTGCAATTTGCGGGTGATAAGGATTTTCAGAAGATAGAACTAAATCTTGAGGCAAAATCAAAGGGTTTGCAGCGTTATAAGGTTCAACTTAAACCGGTTGATCATGAGAACTCGGTTTTGAATAATACCCAGGAGTTCTTTGTTGATGTTAATGAAACCCGCCAAAAGGTTGCAATACTTTTCCAGGTTCCACATCCGGATATCTTTGCTATCAAAAAGGCTTTAGAAGGATCAACACGATTTGAAGTCGAAACATTTAAAATCGACGGCTTTGAACAGAAACCTTCCAAGTACGACCTTATTGTACTTGACCAAGTTCCTTCAAATCAGGGATATTTTAATCTATCGCAGATTACAGGATCAAATGTTTCTCTGCTTTATATACTTGGAACAGAAACCAATGTCGATGTATTTAATTCCTTGAAAAGTGGTCTGGTGATAACTTCATCAAAGTCGAATTTTACTGAAACATTTCCTGCTATCAATGAGGATTTCTCTTTATTTACTCTGGATAAGGATCTTCAGGATGTTTTAAAGAATGTTCCTCCTTTAATAAGTCCGATGGGCACATATCAGTATTCTCCGGTATTTGACGTTCTATTTACCCAAAATATAGGGAATGTACATACACGCATTCCGTTGGTATTCTTTTTTCAGTCCATGGACCACAAAGTAGGTATTATTGCCGGAGAGAACATTTGGAAATGGAGATTGTCCGATTACCTTCAGAAAGGAGATCATAAAATTTTTGACGATCTAATAAATAAAATGGCGCAGTATCTTAGTGTGAAAGGGGATAAAAATTTTTTTAAGATTAAGGTGAACAATCGATTCATGGAGAATGAGAATGTTGAATTCGACGCTGAAGTTTATAATGAAACTTATGAGTTGATAAATAATGATGATGTTAATCTTATCATTAAGGACGATAAGAACAATTCCTATCCATTTGTTTTCGGAAAAACAGAAAAAGCCTATTACCTCAATACAGGAACATTTCCTGTTGGAAATTATTCTTTCACTGCAACCGTAAAGACAGGTAAAAATGCCTATACAGCGAAAAGTGAGTTCATTGTATCACCCCTCAATCTTGAATTTCTGAACTCCATCGCCGATCATAACCTGCTTTATCGCATTTCAAAAGCGCATGATGGTGAGATGTTCTCTCCTCGTTATCTTCATGACCTTGAAAAGAAAATTATGGAAAGAGAAGATATTCGTCAGGTTTCTTACTCACAAAAACGATTTATTGATCTTTCCTCAAACGCTTGGCTGTTTTTATTAATTCTGGCTCTGCTTTCTGCAGAATGGTTTATTAGGAAGAGAAGTGGTATTTATTAGCCGGCAAAAAGATACTGAATTTGCTTGTCTATTAGCTATAACACACAGTGAATTTGTTACTTATAAAGAAATTAATGTTACAATATGGCCAATATTTTTTTCTATATCATCATATTGATCCTCCTTCTGGATTATTGTCTTGAGCGATTGCTTTCTTATTTGAATTCGACATACTGGAGTGATCAGTTGCCACAAGAGCTGAAAGGAATATATGACCAGGAAAAATACAGTCGTTCTCAGCAATATGTGAAGCGTAAGCAAAAATTTAGTTTCATATTGTCTACTCTCACTGTGCTTGGCATGTTGTCGATTTTGATAACCGGAGGTTTTGCATGGTTAGATTCATTTGTTAGACAATATTTTGAGAACCCTGTATGGATTGCACTGTTCTTTTTTGGAATACTGGGTCTCGTTTCCAACATACTTACCTTTCCATTTGATTATTATCATGTCTTTGTGATTGAGGAGAAATTTGGTTTCAATCGCACTACACTAAGAACATTTCTTTTCGATCGTTTAAAAGGAATATTGCTGGGTGTAATCATCGGTGGCGGACTGCTTACCCTTATTGTTCTGATCTACAACTCGACAGGTAACTATTTTTGGCTGATCGTTTGGGGAGTCATCACATTCTTTATGATCTTCATGTCGATGTTTTATTCGAACCTTTTCGTTCCTCTTTTCAATAAACAGAAACCATTGGATCCTGGCCCATTAAGGGATGCAATTGAGCAATTTGCGATTAAAGTTGGATTTAAGTTTAAGAATATTTATGTACTTGATGGATCAAGACGGTCAAAGAAGGCTAATGCTTATTTTACAGGACTCGGTATGAAGAAAAGGATTGTTCTTTATGATACTCTCATTCATGATCATACGATAGAAGAACTGGTTGCTATATTAGCTCATGAAATTGGTCATTATAAGAAAAAACACAGTCTTATAGGAATTATTCTTTCAACGCTGCAGACAGGTATAATGCTTTTCATTCTGTCTTTGTTTATTTGTAAAGATAGCGTTATTGCACAATCTCTTTGCCAGTCTCTCAGTGGCTTTTCCGGATTGGATGTTAAACAAAGCTTTCATATAGGCATTCTGGCATTTGGACTTCTTTACAGTCCACTCTCATCCCTGATAGGATTGATCATGAACCAAATATCAAGGAAACATGAATATACTGCCGATCACTTTGCAGGAATCCATTACAATGCAGTAGCATTGATGGATGCCCTAAAAAAACTATCAGTCAATAACCTGAGTAACCTGCGACCTCATCCGGCATATGTATTCTTTTATTATTCTCATCCAACCTTATTACAGCGGTTGCATGCATTAGAAAAAAATGAGAGAAAATGAGATGATTGGTCTTTATTTTAATTTTTTTGTGAACTTCAATAAATTTACATAAATATTTTGTAATTTTATGCTTTGTAATTAATCTTATTATCTATGAAAACTATTTACTGTTTATTTATCACTGTATGCTTGATTTCTTTTTCTGGTTTGGTAAGCGGACAAGAATATCCGAATGTGCTTATCTTGGATTCAGTTTACTCCTATAACTGGACCAATAACGACTGGGCTCTGAATTTAAAGGAATACGCTACTTTAAATGGTTCCGGGCAAACGATTCAGGAACTTTTTAAAAAGTTGAATCCGTCGACATCACAATTTCAGGATTATACAAGGATCCTAAATAGCTTTACGGATACCCTCACACCTACATCAATTACTGATCAACTTTGGTATTCCAATGCTTGGAATACTTATCAATACGATCATTTCCTGGCAAAAGATATTTTGGATACCACATATTATAAGGTTTGGAGTATTCTAAACAATAGGTTTTTCGTTGGATACAAGTATACTTATCAATATAATGACAAATTGCTTCCAGTGGTTAGCATGACCCAGGGCTTAGATACCACAACTCAAGGCTGGTTTAATATGGCAAAAACTACTAATACTTATACGATATTCTTACAACCATTGGAACAGATTGTATTTTCATGGGAAAATTCCACTTCGACATGGGACTCTGTTCTTAAATATGAAAATATCTATACAAATAAATCGCTCACTAGCACAATTGAATATGAATGGAATGATTCTACTGCGAATTGGATTAATACATTCAGAACCACATATTATTATAATGCATCAGCATTGCTTAACTTAGTAGTGAAAGAGGCTTGGGACACGACCCTTGATGTTTGGGATTCTGTTCAACAATCGCTTTATATTTACAATCAGAATAAATGGCTTATGACAATAAGTACATCAGATTATTTACAGCCAAAAGGAACATGGATTAATGGTTCCATTACTTATTATACTTACTTTTCTTCAGGGAAACAGAAGACAATGACAGGATCTATTTGGGATACCGTACATTTGACCTATGTTACTGACGCCTTTCAAAATGTGGACAGCACAACAGGAAAAATCACAGAATCCTACACGAGATCTGTGGACCCACGAACCTTCCAGATAAATGGGGGTTCACGAAATGTATACACTTACGGTTCAACGGGTGATTCGCTTAACTGGGTTTCCCAACTATGGAATATTTCGGGCAACAACTGGGCTAATAAATTCCAAGTAAATTATACTTTTGATTCTCACGATTTGTTAACAGAAAAAGTGTCTCAAAACTGGGTAACATCAGACTCATCATGGCTAAATACGATGAAATCAGATTATTTTTATACGGAATTTAGTGGAATAAATGAACAGCTGTCGAAAGAGAAACCTTGTATTTATTCTAATCCAATGATTATAGGATATCCAATTTACTGTCCTGATTTCAAAACTGGAGATATTTATACACTAAGGGTTTGCTCTGAGACAGGAGTAGAAGTTTATCAGACTAATTTCATTGGAGGTGAGACAGTTTCAATTTCCAAATCGTTAACCCCAGGACTCTATTTTCTTATCATTGAAGAGAATGGCAGTATCCTCTATAAGGATAAGGTCATAATTCTGCATTGAAGTTAAGGATGTATATTTCGGAGGATCTCTTCACCAATCCCAATCTTATACCCTTGTGAAAAATAAATTAT
>JBEKQA010000067.1:0-15466 GCA_049520195.1 Bacteroidales bacterium | reverse complement strand
ACCGTCTAAAAGCGATAAGATCGGGAAAAAATGAGGAGAAAATGGGGGTGGTCAATTTGCACCGGAAAGAAGGTGGTCACTTTCAACCGGATTTAGGTGGTCAATATCACCGGATTTTGCACAAACCAAGACAAAACAAGTTTAATATTGCGGTTTCTGATTACATGCTGAAGCCTGAAATAAAACATATTGATATCACTAAGTACCAAGGTCAGGCAGGAAATACGATCACGGTTTCGGCTTATGACAAATACAAGATCATGGGGGTTATTGTGACGATCCTGAATGCTATAGGATTTGAGATTGAGAGCGGTATGGCGATTGAATATCCCTATAGTGGCAGCGGAGAATGGATCTATAAAACACTAGAATCAAATCCATCCTGGAAAGGAGGGCATATAGTGGTTCGTGTTACTGATTTACCGGGGAAAGTGGTGCAATCGAAGGTTGATATAGGCAGCACATAGGTAATCGTGACGCTTAACGCGTGACGCGAGGGGAAAGCACCATATCCCCCGGCCGCTTCGCCTGAAGGCGAAGGGGAGCGATTCAAGTTAAAATTCAAAGTCAGTTTCTTTAAATCTAAGATTTCCAGCTGGGAGAGTTACGTCCCGGCCTTTCTTTTTAGGTAAAATTCAGAAGATTAGTTGTTGTTTTCGTGACTTTATTGATCAAAAAACGATAGTTTTTGGTCAACAGGACGGTATATGAACAGAAGGATAAGGTTGACTGAAGGAAAAGAGTTCTTAGGCCGTAGGAAAAGCGGAGGAAGGACGAAAAGACCTTAAGTGAAGAGCCTATGTTGAGCGAGTGAAAAGTACAGGAAGCAGGATATTTGGGGTATAAAATATTCGTATTTGAAGTAAAGGGGAATTAATAATAAAGAGGAAATCCCCGAAGTTTAAATAAAAGTAGGGGATCAGACCGGGCAGAAATTCTTAAGATCCTAATGTAACAGGACTGTTAGCAGCGGTTACTATACAAAAAAGTCAATGAATCAATCGGTTTGCTTAAAAATAAAATATGTAGCAGTAAACGACCTTAGAAAAAGTCGGCAGGAATCAAAGCTAAAAACTATTCCCTATTTGGAAACAACTAAAATCTTAAATGATCCGGGTGCTATATTCCGTTTACCGTTCTCCATTGTTACATCTGCAGAGGAAAGGTAAATTTTACCGGTTGTTTCATCATAAGCAATCGTTCTTGCACTTTTCCTGGTTTCTACAGTCTGAATGACTTTGTAGCTGTCGGGACCATCCTGATGAACCACTGTAAGAGTTCCTTCTCCGTTAGATGATACTGCATTGCGATCCTGCGGACTGAAAATTATACCATCGCATCCTTCTCCCATGGGCAAAGTGGCTATGATCTTGCCATTTGCGGCATTCATGACAACGATCTGCTTTGAATCGCTGCAAGCAGAGAACAAACGGTTGAACTTATTATCAAAAGCGAGTCCTGAAGGTTCCTTACCGGGATCAAGAGGCCATTCGGCATCAATCTTTAGTGTCTTTGCATCAAACTCTACGACTGTAGATTTATCCTCGATATTGCAGTAGATTTTTCCTTTACCATTAGTTACGGCTGATTCCGGTTTTCCTGAGACAGGCATTGTTCCAACAACGGCATTTGTTTTTGCATCGATGGCTGTAACAGAATGTCCCCTGCCATTAAAAGTAAAGACCTGGTTGCTAAAGTGATCGTAAAGAATCGCATCAGGATTTTTATCAGTGTGGATTTTAGCGACTACATTAAGCGTCTTCAGATCGAACACAACTACAGAGTCGAGCCGTCCTGCAGAGATAAAACCTTTATTAAGTGCAGGAACACAAACAATTCCATGGACTCCTAATGTATTCGGGATCTGCCCGACTACCTTTTCAGTTTTCAGGTCAAGGACATCTACACAGGTTCCATGAGAGATGAACAATCTTTGGCCTGGCCTATCAACGGTAAGATAATCCCATCCGCCGTTTCCTTCTATAGGAATCGTCTTAATTACTTTATAATCATTAGATTTACTTTGTGCGTACGAATATTGCGCTACGATCAGGAATAATGCAATGATAACCAAGATTTGTCTTTTCATAAGTTCTGATTATTTTTTCACAAAGGTAATGTTAGAGTTGAATTAAATGTTAATTGAATATAAATTTATAGAAGAATCATATGAGTTTGATAAATAAGTATTAAGCCTTAATAATCCATTTATCAGGTGCCTCCAATCGGACCTTTCTGATAGATTTTTCATTTTTTTCTTGACAAATAAAAATTAATGATTATTTTTGTCGCCTTAAATGAATGAACATTCACTCATATTAAAAATATGGCAAGGTTAATTGATGAAACCAAGATTGAACGAATCCGAAATACAACTGTAGAAATGGTTGTAAATAAAGGGTTTGGAGGCGCATCCATTTCAGAGATCGCTAAGAAAGCAGGAGTAGCTGAAGGTTATTTATACAGGTATTATAAAGGGAAAACAGAATTAGTAGACGACCTTTTATTCAGCAATCTGAATGAATTGATCAATAAAATGGAAGAATTTCTTGATGATCTGCACTCGATCAAAGACATTTTCGAACAATTGATCAGGGTTTTATTTGAGATCGCAAATAAATATCCGGAGCGGGTAAAATTTCTTTTTGTGCTCATGCACGATTATAATTTTTCAGTACAGGGGGCGCAGCGTAATCGCATTATTGATTTATGTAAAAGGTTGAAAGAAAAAGGATTAGTCTCAAATGAAATCAATAAAACAATTGATGAAGAGGAGATCTTTTTACTTGGATTCACCTATCCGATTGAATTTATCAATCTGAGGTTCAAGAGCTTATTCAACCGAACTGAACTGGGAGAAAAGGAAATCCAACGGGTACTTAAGGTTTGTATTAACGCAATAAAAAATTAAAAGAATAAAAAGAAAAATGAATTATGAAGACCTATTCTCATGATTCTTTGTTAAAAAGATGAATAAATGAAAAAGAAAACTTTTTGGTGTATTATTCTGTTGATTCTCTTGATATTGAATATCACCAATGCAAGTGCAAAAGAACCTAAAGTTGTGGCAAAACTGAGCTTTGACCAGGCGCTGGAATTAACTTACCAGAACAGTCATGCGCTTAAGCAGGCCGAGTACTTCCGGAAACAAAAAGACCAGGAGGCTAAGGCAGCCAAAAGTCTATTTTTCCCGAATATCGGAATAACAGCTCAGTATATAGCGATGTCTGATCCTATTCAACTTGACCTTACGGGAGTCAGAGATGCTATAGTCCCTCTTTATCAGACTTTAAGCAAATACGGCAAATTTGGCGATGTGCCTGGATTAACAGACGATATTGCTACGCAGGTAATCAGAGGAAAGCTTGCACAGGGACTGGGAGAAGTTGAAAATAGTAACTGGGACCAGATGATCCAAAAGAAACAGTTTGGAACAGTTGATGCCACTTTCCAATGGCCCCTCTTCACGGGTGGAAAAATTTTGGCAGCAAACAAGGCCGCGAACATTGGCAGGAAGGATGCAGGAGAAAATTCAAGAGAGAGGGAAGGTGAAGTAATTACAGAACTGGTTGAAAGATATTATGGATTATGCCTTGCTCAGCAATCTGTTAAAGTTCGTAATGAGGTACTGAATGGATTGCAGCAGCATCTAGAAGATGCAGAAAAAATGGAAACAGAAGGCTTATTACCTCATACAGATGTTCTGCATGCACATGTGTTTCAGGCACAGGCTTTACAGGAACTCAGTAAAGCTAAACAAACTGAAGATATTGTAAACCAGGCTTTACAAAGTACGCTGGTCATTGGAGACAATACAAAAATTGAACCCGCCTCACAACTATTCTATTTAGATTCTATCGAGCCTGAAAGCCATTTTGTTGAACTTGCCAGGGATAATAATCCGTTATTGAACCAGGTAGAAATAAAAAAACAGCTGGCTATCCAGAATTTCCGTGCTGAAAAAGCAAACTATTATCCAACGGTTGCTTTACAAGGCGCTTATGACATAATCAATAAAGACCTTTCACCCTACGCACCTGACTGGTACATGGGTATCGGGTTGAAATGGACTTTATTTGACTGGACTGAGAGAGTCAACAAAGTAAAAGCAGCATCATACCAGACAAAACAAGTAGAAGAAGCCCAGGAGAAGGCAAAGGCAGATGTAGGTACACTCGTAGACAAACTGTATCATGAGTTGAACATGTATCATGAACAGCTTGTTGAATTGGAATCTTCACAAAAATATGCCGAAGAATACCTGATAGCCCGTGACAAAGAATTTCACCAGGATATTACAAATTCTACCGACGTTGTAGATGCCCGCCTGGCTTTAGCAAAAGTAAAAATCGAAAGGCTGGAAGTACTCTACAACTATGATCTCACCCTGGCCAAAATACTTGAAATTGCGGGAGTTCCTCAAAATTTCGATGCATATTTTAAGAAACCTGGAGTCAAAATGGAAAGCTATCAATAATAAGATCAATAAATAAATCAAAACAAGTGAAAAAGATAATGAAAATAAAAGGAATCTTACCGGCAATCATTGGAATTTCAGCCTTGATCCTTTTTCTGATCTATTCGATCATTGTAATCAGCCGGCCGAAGCCATTAGAAGTCCAGGGAGAAGTTGATGCAACACAAGTAAAAGTTGCTTCGAAAATCATTGGCCGTATCGACAGTCTCCCTGTTCACAAAGGTGACAAAGTAGTAAAGGGACAATTGCTATTCTCATTAAAAAGTCCTGAGATAGAAGCCAAACTTGATCAGGCTAATGCAGCATTGGCAGGAGCTAAAGCTCAGAATGACAAAGCAATAACCGGAGCTGACAAAGAAGACATTGAGGCAGCTCATGACGTTTATCTGAAAGCCGAAGCAGCTGTGGATCTGGCTAAAAAAACCTATGATCGTTTGAACAACCTATACAAAGAAGGAGTTGTTCCCGGTCAGAAAAAAGATGAAGCGGAAGCTCAACTTAAAGCTGCCAATGAGACTGCCAATGCAGCCAACGAGGTATGGATGAAAGCAAAGAAAGGGACGCGTTCGGAAGACAAAGAAGCAGCAAAATCACTTGTAGACAAGGCAGAAGGCATGATCAGTGAAATAGAAAGTTATCTTAAGGAAACCAACATTTATTCACCGATAGATGGAGAAGTTGCTGATATCATTGCTGAAAGCGGAGAGCTCGTAAATGCAGGATATCCTGTTATTACGATTGTAAATCTGGAGGATTCCTGGGTCACATTTAATTTGAGGGAAGATTTACTAGCATCCATCCGGATGGGGTCTGTCTTTACCGCTAAGTTTCCGGCTTTGAGGAACAAGGAACTAAAGCTCAGAGTTACCTTCATTCATCCTGAGGGAAACTTTGCAACCTGGAATGCTACAAAGACCTCAGGAGATTTTGATATGAAAACATTTGAGGTTCATGCAAGACCTGTTGAAAAAGTTGAGGGTTTACGTCCCGGAATGAGTGCACTTGTGAATTGGAAAGAAGTAAATAACGAAGTTACAAAATGATCACCGCGATCAAAAAAGTATTTCAGAGGGAACTGAAAAGGATTTGTGGAGATCCGATGTACCCGTTTTTCCTGCTGATAGGTCCTTTAATCGACTTTGGTCTGATAACCCTGATCTTTTCAGCCAATGTTCCGACAAAGCTACCTGTTGGGGTAGTTGATCTCGATCATACAGATCTTTCAAGAAAAATAATGCGGATGACAGATGCCACTTCTATTGCTGCAGTGGACAGAAGTTACTCCAGTCTTGATGAGGCTTACCATTCTATGGTCTCGGGAAAGATTGATGCGATAATTTGTATCCCTGAAGGAACGGAGAAGAACATTTTACAAGAGAAAAGTTCGAAGATCGCAGTGTATATAAATAATACGTACCTGATTAAAGGAGGGTTACTCAGCAGCGGGATCCAAAAAGCTCTGGGAACAATTTCTGCAGGTATCCGTCTGCAGTCGCAGTTAATGCATAATAAAACCGGACAGGAATCTCTTGCAGAGATCATGCCGGTTCAGCTTAAGCCGGTTTTATTATTTAATCCCTACACAAGCTATTCCTATTATCTAACGATTCTGTTAATTCCCGTTATGCTTACCGTCTTCATTCTTTTTGGAACTCTGTACGCGCTTGGTACGGAACTTCAGTACGGTACAGGACCAGAATGGCTGAAAGCGGGAGGAAATAATATCCTTTATGCGCTTACAGGTAAGATGACTATTTACACGGTTTCGTTCTGTTTCCTGGCATTATTAATGGATCTTATTCTATTCAGAATACTTGGCTTACCGCTTAACGGACATTTTCCGCTTATACTTGCAGGTGAATTCATAATGATCCTAAGCTACCAGTTCATGGCCATATTCATTGTTACCCTGACCAGAAACCTCAGGCTGGCAATATCAATTGCAAGTGCTTATACGATGCTTGCACTCACTTATGCCGGGCTGACATTTCCTTTATTTGGAATGCCTGTTATTGCTCAGGTCATAAGCAAGATATTTCCGTTTACCTACTGGCTCAATCTATTCACAGGACAGACGCTTAGAGGAGAACCGATATCATCAGGATTTATCCAACTAAATTATTTATGCGGGTTTATTTTTCTGGGATGTTGTTTAATTCCCAGACTAAATTACATTTTGAAAAATGAGAAATTCTGGGGCAGGATATAAATAAGATCATATGTGGAAAAAATTGAATAGCCGATTACAGGAGCTCCAAAATACTTTCGTTCTCGAGTTAATAGACTCCCTTAAAGATGCCGGGACCGTTCTGATCTTCATTATTGCCGTGATTGCCTACCCGGTGCTTTATTCGATTGGATACATGAACGAAACCCTTAAAGATGTTCCAGTAGCAGTTGTTGATCTTGATCATTCAATGTTAAGCAGGCAATACAGCAGGATGATTGATGCCACTGAGCAGTTAAAAATAAAAGTTAAACCAGGAAGTCTGAAGGAAGCTAAACAAATGTATTATGAAGGTAATATTCAAGGCATATTCCTAATTCCACAGGATTTTGAGAAGAACATTCTCAATCATAAACAAACCCAGGTTGTAGTTTATTGCGATGCTTCAAGATTCCTGGTATATAAGCAAGTCATAAGCGGCGCCAATTCTTCGGATGGATATTTTTCAGGAGGTATTGAATACCGGAATTTACTTTCTGAGGAGAAGATGCCAGAGCAGGCCATTGAACAGACTGATCCTTTACAAGTTCAAATCTTCAATCTTTTCAATCCCAATTCCGGTTACGCTACTTTTATTGTTCCTGGTATCCTGTTAATAGTAATTCAACAGTCTTTGCTTGTGGGGATAGGATTATTAACTGGTAAAAGGTTTGAAAGAAGGAAAAAAAATAACATCTTATCAGAGATTCATACAGAAGGTCATGTTATTCCTACCATCCTCGGCAGAGCGTTTGCCTATGTATTTCTTTATCTCTTTACGTCTTTATTTTTATTGGGAATACTTTACAAATGGCTTTCATTTCCTGATCGGGGAAGTTTCATTACTATCTATTTTCTTTTGATCCCATATCTTTTGACTATTGCATTTGCCGGGTTATCCCTGAGCTTTTTGTTCAGGAAACGAGTAAATGCCTTGATGTTCATTGTTTTTCTTTCCCCTACAGTATTTTTCTTCAGCGGAATATCATGGCCACTTCAATCAATGCCGCTACTAATCAAGATACTCAGCTATATTTTTCCAAGTACATTTATGATTCCCGCTTTTGTCAAACTCAGAATAATTGGAGGTGGGGTGGATTCAATAAATTACGAGTGGGTTTTGCTTTTGATCCAGATGGTTGTATATTTTCTCCTGGCTTGTATTGCATTAAAGGTTGATCAAAAGAAGCAAATGAAAGAAAATCTTTCAGTATGAGAAATAAAAAAAGAAAGACACAAGGAGGGAAAAGGATAAGTTGTATTAACCAAAAAACAAATTATTCAAAAGTTACCTAGATCTTGTGTCTTTCATATCTTTATGCATGTGAACATGCTAAATATCTCATTTTTTAACAATTCCTTCAAATAACATTTTCAATAGTTTTTCCACGCGTTGTCCGAGATACTGACCTCTCTTTTCTTTGATATAGAGAGGAATCTCAAAGCCCTTCATAGAAGTGACTATTGCAATAGAAGCCAAGTAGGGATCTTCAATATTGAAATCACCTTTTTTAATTCCTTCTTCAAGTATTTCCTGTATAGTAGCGATCTCTTCCTCGTCGTACTTGAAACGAATCCGTTCTATGAATTCAAACTGTGCCAGGTATTCATTTTTAACTGCATTATAGAAGTTCAGCATATTTTCAAATCCCTTCATGCGGGTGATTATGTATGCTTTTAATTTCTCCTTATACTGGTCTTCCTTTTCGGTAGCCTTCTTCAGTTTCGATTTCAGGTGAATCACTTCCTGTTCCAGAACAGCCTGGAATATCTCTTCTTTATTCCGGAAATAATAATAAATCGAACTTTTTCCTTTTCCCAAAGCCATAGCAATGTCATCCATTGTAGTTTTTTTATAACTATATTTACTGAAAATGTCGCTAGCGACATTTACAATGGATTCTCTGATATTATCCTTTTGGGCCAAAAATGAAACTGTTAAATTCGACGATTTGAATAAAAACGTCCAAAAATACAAAATATTCTGAGAAATATCTAAACAAATAATCTTTTGATAATTTTCCATTTAATAAACCATGCTAAAAGCTTCAACAGACAGTGAAACCATGGGAAGGAAAAGTATTTAATAAAACCATGTATTTTTTGTACATATCAGCAAGAAATCCAAAAAATCTAAATACCTTTGCCTGAACACTTTAACAATTTTCAAAAGCTATGGAACCAACTCATATTGAACATCTTGGAATTGCAGTTAAGAGTCTTGATGAAAGCATTCCTTATTATGAAAATCTTTTAGGGAAAAAATGTTATTCGATAGAAGAAGTAAAAGAGCAGAAAGTAAGAACTGCATTTTTTCAGATTGGACAGACAAAAATCGAATTATTAGAATCAACTGATCCTGAAGGCCCTATAGGAAAATTTTTAGAGAAGAAAGGAGAGGGAATTCATCATCTTGCTTTTGCTGTTAATAATGCCGATCAGGCATTAAAAGATGCGGAAGAGAAGGGCCTTGTGCTAATTGATAAAGTTTCTCGAAAAGGAGCAGAAGGCCTGAGCATTGGTTTTCTGCATCCCAAGTCTACACATGGTGTGTTGGTTGAATTTTGCAGTAAATAAACTTTCCTAAATCATACTCATATGGCTCACGAGAACAAGATCAACGAATTGCTTGAAAAACGCGAACAGGCAAAATTAGGTGGTGGTGAAGATCGAATTAAATCACAACATAAAAAAGGAAAATATACAGCACGGGAACGTATTCAAAAGTTGCTTGATGAAGGCAGCTTTGAGGAGTACGATATGTTTGTATCGCACAGATGTACAAATTTCGGACTTGAGAAAGAAAGTTACCTTGGCGATGGGGTAGTGACTGGACGGGGTACTATTGATGGCAGGGTTGTATTCGTATTTTCACAGGATTTCACCGTATTAGGGGGATCGCTTTCTGAGACATTTGCAAAAAAAATATGCAAAATAATGGATCAGGCGATGAAAGTAGGTGCTCCCTTGATCGGGATAAACGATAGTGGCGGTGCCAGGATACAAGAAGGCGTAAACAGTCTGGCAGGATATGCTGAGATCTTTATGCGGAATATAGCTGCTTCAGGAGTTATTCCTCAGATATCTGCAATTTTCGGACCTTGTGCCGGCGGTGCAGTTTATTCTCCAGCTTTGACGGATGTCATCATAATGAGTGATAAATCGAGCTATATGTTCGTAACAGGCCCAAAGGTGACAAAAACAGTTACCGGTGAGGATATTACTACTGAAGATCTTGGAGGCGCCACTATTCATGCTACCAAATCTGGAGTTGCTCATTTCAGGGTTGAACATGAAGACGAAGGACTTCTTTTAATCAGAAAATTATTGGAATACTTACCACAAAACAACCTTGAAGATCCCATTGTTACAGAATGTACAGACCCAATAGACAGAATTGAGGATTCCTTGAATGAGGTTATTCCTGAAAATCCCAACCAGCCCTACAATGTCAAAGATGTTATCTACCTAATCGTGGATGATAGAGAATTTCTGGAACTTCATCAGCATTATGCCAAAAATATCGTTGTAGGGTTCGCGAAGTTTAATGGAATTCCTTGCGGAATTGTAGCTAACCAACCGAATTTTCTTGCAGGTGTGCTGGATATAGATGCTTCCAAGAAAGCTGCACGTTTCGTCCGTTTCTGTGATGCCTTTAATGTTCCGGTTATTACCCTTGTTGATGTTCCCGGATTTTTACCAGGAAGTATACAGGAATATGGCGGAATTATCACCAATGGTGCAAAACTGATGTTTGCATACGGCGAAGCAACTGTTCCCAAAATAACCATTACCCTGAGAAAGTCATATGGTGGAGCGCATGATGTCATGGGCTGTAAGCAACTTCGTGCCGATATCAATTATGCCTGGCCTTCTGCTGAAATAGCAGTAATGGGTCCAAAGGGTGCTATTGAAATCCTGGAAGGTAAGAAAATCGCTGAGATTCAAGATGTTCGTGAGAGGGTAAAATATATTTCAGAAAAGGAGAATGAATACAAAGAAAAATTTGCAAATCCTTATGATGCTGCAAAATATGGCTATATTGATGATGTAATAGAACCCAGGAATACCCGGTTTCGAATCATCCGCGCCCTTCAAACCCTTTCAACAAAAAAGGACCAATTACCTCCAAAAAAACATTCAAATATTCCATTGTAATAACAACTCTACTAAAATATTAACTAAATGAGCTTATTGTTCTTAACCCTGGACTTTGGTAACATTGATGAAAAAGCCTTGGTCATTACAATTGTGGGTTATTGCACGGTTTTTCTTCTTCTGGCAAGCATGGTCATCATTTTTAACCAAACCCATAGGATTCAGGACTACTTTCTTAATAAATCAAGAAAGAAAAAAACGCAAGCACAAGAATCTGAAAAACCAGAGCAAAAAATAACCGGTGATGAGAATGCAGCAATCTGCACAGCCTTATATCTTTATTTTACAGAGCTTCATGATGAAGAGAAATATGTTATGACGGTAAAGAAGATTTCCAAGACATATTCTCCCTGGAGCTCAAAGATCTATGGCATTTTCAACACAATGAAGCACTGGTAATCAACAATGAATCATTATTACAGAAATATACTCAACCGATGAAAAAATTCAAATTCACTATTAACGGAAACAATTACGAAGTAGAGATCCTTGGTTTTGAAGACAACATTGCCAAAGTTGAAGTAAATGGCACTATGTATGATGTTGAGATTCAGAAGGATCTTAAAGTTCCGAAAACTCCAACCCTGGTAAGGGCAGAAGCCCCCAAGCCCAGTTTAAAAGAAACAAAAATTCCCAAGAATGTCATTCGTACCACGAATGTAACTATAAAAGCACCCTTGCCGGGGACCATTATACAAGTTCTGGTTAAGGCAGGTGATAAAGTGACTATGGGGGAAAAACTACTTACCATGGAAGCCATGAAGATGGAAAACAATGTACTTTCTGAAAAGGATGGAATTGTGCGGGTTGTAAATGTCAAACCAGGAGATACAGTTCTTCAGAACGATGTTCTTGTTGAAATTGAATGATGATCACCAACGGCTTCAATCTTACTCGTTATGCTGCAAATGAAAAATAAATTATACAAAAGCTTACTAGTCATTCTTTTACTGGCTTTTTTCCTGATCGCACAGAGTTCTTCTGCTGCTGTCATTGATCTTTCAAAGCTCTGGAAAGATACAGGTTTTCATAATATCCAACTGGGGAACCTAGTCATGATTCTTTTTGGTATGCTTCTGATATTCCTGGCAATTAAATTTGAGTACAAACCGCTTATCCTGATCCCTATGGGAGTGGGAGTGATAATTGGTAATATTCCCTTTGCTCATGAAGCCATTTATCCCCTAGGCATTTATAAAGAGGGGAGTGTGATGAACTACCTGTACCAAGGAGTTCTGAAAGGAATTTACCCTTCTCTAATATTTCTTGGAATCGGAGCAATGACCGATTTCTCATCCCTTATTTCTAATCCCAAATTAATGTTGTTGGGAGCTGCAGCACAGGTTGGGATCTTTATAACTTTTTTAGGAGCGTTGGTTCTGGGTTTTCCAATTCATGAGTCCGGTGCTATTGCCATCATCGGAGGTGCTGATGGTAATACGGCTATTTTCCTGTCATCACAATTAGCCAATGGGTTACGGACATTACCAGACGGAACTATCGTTCAGAATCTCATAGGACCTATCGCCATTGCAGCCTATATCTACATGGCTCTGGTTCCCATTATTCAGCCTCCTATCATGAAGCTCCTGACTACTAAAAAAGAAAGATTGATGCGAATGAAGCCATCAAGATCCGTTTCAAGACTTGAAAAAATAGCATTTTCTCTGATCGGATTATTACTCACTGCTTTTATAGCTCCCGGTGCTTTACCATTGCTTGGGATGTTTTTCTTCGGAAATATCCTGAAAGAATCCGGCGTTACGAAGCAATTAGCAGGAACGGCCAGCACTATTCTTATCGACATTGTTGCTATTCTGATTGGGGTTACGGTCGGAGCCTCAACGCAGGCTGATGTATTTTTAAAACCCCAATCAATCCTTATTTTTCTGTTGGGAGCAGTAGCTTTTATGGTTGCTACTGCAGGAGGAGTAATCTTCGCAAAAGTGATGAACCTTTTTCTTAAAAAAGAGAACAGAATCAATCCGCTGATTGGATCTGCAGGTGTTGCAGCAGTTCCTGACAGTGCAAAAGTTTCTCAGATCATGGGACAAAAAGAAGATCCTACTAATCACTTACTCAGTCATGCGATGGCACCAAATATTGCAGGTGTCATTGGAAGTGCAATTACGGCCGGGATGCTTTTGGGGTCAATATTATAAGAAAAGATGGTAAATTTGAAATTGTAAATTAAAATCTAAAAATATGGAAACTAATAAGACGCTGGATATATTAAAAATGGCTATCCTCATGGAAAGAAGAGGATTAGCCTTTTATACAAATGTCTCCGAACAAACAAAAGATGCGGAGATCAGCAAGGTATTCAAAGTAATGGCGGCTGAAGAATCCGTTCATGTTAAATTCCTTTCAGAACAATTTCTGAGTTTCGAAAACAACAAAGAATTTTCTTGTCCAAACTTACCTGACCAGGCAAAGGATGGCATAGCAAATATGATACTTTCGGATGAGATTAAGAATAAACTTTCAGCAGCCGGTTTTGAGGCAGCAGCGATATCTGCTGCTATTGACATGGAAAAAAAGGCCATCGAAGTTTATTCATCCCAGGCAGAAGTTTCTACAGATCCAAATGAAAAGAAATTGTTCAACTGGCTCTCTGACTGGGAAAAAGGCCATTTGAAAATTTTAAATGATCTGGACAACGAATTAAAAGAAAAAATCTGGTACGATAATCAATTCTGGCCATTCTGATCGGACCAGCCGTCATAAATCCTTTTCAATCATTTGTTAAAATGATGTTCTCATAGCTTCGACAGGATCCAACCTGGAAGCAGAGTAAGCAGGTATAATTCCTGATATTAGCCCAATAAGTGCTGAAACTCCGATGCCCAAAAGGACATTTCCGGGTGTAATTATAAGGTGGAAGGAAGTGGTCAATGAAACTAAAACAGCAAGAATGGTGACAATCAGTAAACCAACGATTCCACCGATAAGAGAAAGAAAAACTGCTTCAAATAGAAATTGCAGCAAAACAAAATAGTTTTTAGCCCCAAGTGCCTTCTGGATTCCGATAATATTAGTTCTTTCTTTAACTGAGACGAACATAATATTAGCGATCCCGAAGCCACCAACTAATAGTGAAAAACCTCCAATGATCCAACCGACAGTACCTATAACTGCGAATAAACTGTCGAATCCTTTGGAGATTATACTTGTTTGGTTTATTGCAAAATTATCTTCGGCAGCGGGCTTTAATTTCCTTATAGACCGCATAATACCCGTAAGCTCGTCGATAAGCTCGTCATTTGAAACCAATGGTTTTGCTTTGACTGCAATTGTTGTTCCCACTTCATTCAAATCCACCACATCCCTGCAAAAGCTTATTGGGATCATTACCACCTTGTCGTTGGAATTTCCAAAGAAATCCTCCCCTTCTTTTTTTAATACTCCGACGACCTCAATATTCCTGCCAAAGATCTTAATGACTTGATCAATAGCATTTGCTTCACCAAAAAGATTACTTGCAATGTCAGCACCAATGATAGCGACATTCTTTCCGCTGTTAAACTCTGTGGGAGAAAAATACCTGCCATCGGCAACTTCAAATTTCCAAACTCTATCAAATTCCTGTGAAATACCCAAAACACCTACATCATCTACATAATTATTACGGAATTTTACTGTTTTATTGACCTGCACAAAAAAAGCAGTTGCATCTGATAGGTTACTACGGGCCTGTATTTCGTGCATGTCTCCCAAGGTTGCTTCAGGCCGCTGGTAGTATTTCCACCAAGGATAATCACCGCCCATAGACCATGGCCATTTCTGAATATAGAGAACATTGCTGCCGAGTGAATCTATGCTCTTATGTATAGAAATCTCCATTGAATCAAAAATGGTAAAGACAGAAATTATACAGAAAATACCGATAGCAATTCCCAGGAGAGAAAGAATCGTGCGCACACGGTTGACAATAATTGCTTGAAAAGCAAATAAGTAACTTTCCCGGATTAGTCGAAATAGTAAAAACATTTTAAATCACTGCTAAAGATCAACAATACAAACGTAAAAGTAATATAAATTGTCAAGGGTGCAGAAGAATTCATTGTATCTTATCCTAAAAATTGGTAACATTGCAATGTGAACATTAGTAAAAACGCCTATGGATATCAAAATTCGTACAGCTTTAATTTCTGTTTATTCAAAAGACAGAATTGCAGAGATAGCCCAACTGCTACTTGATCATGGAATAAAGATTCTTTCTACTGGAGGAACCTATGATTATTTGCAAAAGCAAGGATTAGACGTCACCTCGGTTGAATCTGTTACAGGTTATCCCTCAATTTTTGGTGGCAGAGTGAAAACATTGCATCCAAAGATCATGGGTGGGATCCTTTACCGTAGAGAAGATCCAAGTGATATTCAGGAACTGAAAAGATACGAGGTACCTCCTGTGGACCTTGTCATTGTTGATCTGTATCCTTTTGAAGAGACTGTGGCAACCACAAAGGATGAAGCTGAAATTATTGAAAAAATTGATATAGGTGGAATTTCTCTCATCCGGGCTGCTGCCAAAAATTTCAATGATGTGCTCATCATTCCTTCTGCAGCCCACTATTCAAAGCTTATTGAGCTTCTTAGTGACAAAAAAGGTATTACCAGTATTG
>JBEKQA010000066.1:0-21658 GCA_049520195.1 Bacteroidales bacterium | reverse complement strand
CCTCGCGGAGGAATTTCTTTAAGATTACAATACTTGGTACTGCGGCAGTTTTATCCGCCAAGACCCTGCTTGGAGGAAAAACAAAACCACAGGGAACCAGCGAGGTTCCGGTAACGCCGCCGGGATCGGTTAGTTTCTGGCATTACACCTCGAAATGTACTGCCTGTCATCTTTGTGTGAGTGCCTGTCCTACCAAGGTTCTGCAACCGACACTCATGGAATTCGGTTTGAGCGGTATTTTTCAGCCGAAGATGAACTATCATGCTGAATATTGTAACTTTGAGTGTGTGAAATGTTCGGAAGTTTGTCCGACGGGTGCCATTCTTCCCATCACAAAGGAAGAAAAATCGACCTTGCAAATTGGCATTTCCAAATTTATTAAAAACCAGTGCATCGTCGTTACCAAGCATACTGCGTGTGGCGCCTGTTCGGAACACTGTCCAACGAAAGCTGTGGAGATGGTGCCTTATCTTGGGGATCTGTTGATCCCAAAGGTAAATGAAAAGATTTGTGTCGGTTGTGGCGCCTGTGAATTTGCCTGTCCGGTAAAACCAGACAAAGCTATTTATGTAGAAGCGAACCCGTATCATCATAAAGCCTTAAAACCGGAAAAGAAAGTTGGAGAACAAAAAAAAGCTTTAAAACCCTCGGATGATTTCCCGTTTTAAAATGAACGGCTGCCAGATATTTCTCACTTAACCGGTACAATTTAAGAGTTCATTGAGTATAGGTTGAGCGAACCCAGAGCGAAGGATGAGCGAACAATGCCTATAGAAAGTCTATAGGAAGTCTATAGAAAGTCTATAGAAAGGGTATTTGAATAATCTATTAAGTGTTGATTTAAAGCGAATTATATTTTGCCTTTTTGTAAGATTTTGCCGATTTTGATGATAGTTTGTTGGAAATGAGTGTATTGTGATAGTTACAAATGTTCGAATTGCATGATTGAAGTTAAAAGATTTAGTTTCTCTGACAAGGAATTGGCAGACCAGGCCTTTGCCATACGCCGGAAAGTATTTGTAGATGAGGAAGGTGTTGATCCGGAGTTAGAGTATTATCATGAAGAGGAGGCTCATCATTACCTGCTTTTACTGGGTGCAAAGGCGCTTGCCACTGCCCGCTGGAGGGAAACGGAAAAAGGCATCAAGCTGGAAAGGTTTGCGGTGCTTCCTGATTACCGGAACCGAGGGCTTGGGGGGATTATCTTAAAGGAGGTAATAAATGACGTTATGCCACTTGGCAAGACGGTCTATCTGCATTCTCAGTTGCGGGCAGTTCCTTTTTATGAAAGAAATGGTTTTGTGAAGGAGGGTCCAGTTTTTTATGAAGCGGGTATGGGGCACTATTTTATGAAACTCGGACAATTTTAGCTGATCGGGAATTCCTGCCAACCTTTTGCTGTTTTCAACATATTATATTTAAAATCAAGGCTTTCAAGAATTTCTCCAGCTTCTTTGAAATAAAGTGAAAGCTCATGAGGTTTGTGGGCATCGGAAGTGATCGTTACCGGGATATTCCTTGAACGGATCCTTTTCAGCACTTCAGGGCCTGGAAACAGAGAATCCGATCGTTTTTTATAAATTCCCCTCGTGTTCACCTCGACGATACAGCCTGCGCCGGCAATCAGGTCGAGGGTTTCTTCGACAAGCCGGATATACCAAGGCTCGTCCTCAGAAAAGTACCTGTTGCGGTTGTACATCTTGATCTTATCGAGATGGCCCACAATATCAGGCTTTTGGGTTAAGATCATCTCCTGAACCTGGCGGTAATAAGCGGTTACAGCTTTTCTGACATCCCCTGAGAAAATTTCCTTCAGGCCATCATCATAGATTTTAATATCGGGACCATCAATAAACCAGAGCTTTCCGGAATCTTCATTTTTAACAAGATGAACAGAACCGATGAAATAATCGAAAGAGGATGTTTCCCGATAAACATCAATTGGATCAGTAATTCCCGGAATATAATCGATTTCAAGGGCCAGAAGAATTTCTAGCCAAGGATTTGCATTTTGGCGGGACAAGGTGTTTTTTAACTTCAAAATCAATTGGATATAGTTTTCCAAATTCTCCTGACGAATGGCGAAATTATTCTCAAAGGGTACCGGAGAATGATCAGAAAACCCCAGGGTATTAAATCCCTGGTTTACAGCCTCTTTAATATAATCATCAGGATCAGATGAGCCGTCGCTGAAGCGGGTATGTGTATGGAGGTTAAATTTCAATTCAATCAGTCGTTATTGATAATCTTATAAATTTTATCTGCCCGGCGAAGAAAGGATTCAACCGGAATTGAGCATTGCTCACCTTTGATAGTCTTTTTAACGGTTTTAAGATCGACGCGGATCTCAGGAATTGTAAGTTCAAGCGAGCCGGTTGTCGGTCCCTGGATATAAATAACATCGCCGGCTTCCAGAGAACCAGATTCCATGCGGATTTCGGCGACCTTAAGCTTGCGGAAATAATTCGTAACCTTTCCGACATACTCTTTCCGATGGGTGGCCAATGAGCCATGCTGACCGGTCCATTCACCTAAAGTCTGGCCCAGGTAATAACCATCCCAGAACCCCCTGTTATAAACAGTTTCCAACCGTTTCATCCAGTCCGCATTTTTTT
The DNA here is from genome assembly GCA_049520195.1 of Bacteroidales bacterium. Lineage (GTDB taxonomy): Bacteria > Bacteroidota > Bacteroidia > Bacteroidales > FEN-979 > FEN-979. The sequence goes on along the minus strand of JBEKQA010000066.1, from coordinate 19,043 downwards.
CTTCAGAATAAGTTCCTTCAGCCAGTGAATCAATAGCCTCGCGGTAACAGGTAACGACTGTCTTAACATACTCCGGACTCCGGCCCCGACCTTCAATCTTGAGGATACTAACCCCAGCAGCGAGTATTTTATCAAGGAAGCCAATGGTACAAAGGTCCTTTGGCGACATAATGTATTCATTATCAATTACCAATTCAACACCTCCATCCAGGTCGGTAACTCTATAAGGACGGCGGCAGAGCTGGTAGCATGCGCCACGGTTAGCAGAAGCATTGTAATTATCAAGACTCAGGTAGCATTTGCCTGAGATGGCCATACAAAGCGCTCCATGAGCAAAAATCTCTAATCTGACAAGTTGTCCGGAGGGGCCAGCGATCTTTTCCCGTTTGATGGCTTTTGTAAGAGATGCTACTTGTTTTAGCTCTAATTCTCTGGCTGTTACCATCACATCAGCAAACTGAGCATAATATTTAATCGCTGAAAGATTAGAAATATTAGTCTGTGTGCTCATGTGAACCGGCATACCTACTGAAACAGCATATTGAATAACGGATTGATCGGAGGCAATGATAGCGGAGATTCCATTTTTCTTAGCTGAATCCACGATTTTTCTCATTTCTTTCAATTCCTGGTTATAAATTACGGTATTCAGTGTTAGATAAGTTCTTACATTGTTTTTACTACAGATCCTTGAGATCTTAACCAAGTCCCGGAGACTGAAGTTAATAGATGACCGAGCCCGCATATTCAGGCTTCCGATGCCGAAATAAACTGAGTCAGCCCCGGCTTGTATAGCGGCTGATAATGACTCCCATGAACCGATGGGAGCTGTAATTTCAGTTTTAATCAATGATTTCATCAGGTTTGCAAATTTACAGATATAATTTGTACCTTCGTCCTCTCGACCAGGGATGTTAGCTCAGTCGGTTCAGAGTGCATGCTTCACACGCATGAGGTCGGGAGTTCGAGTCTCCCACATCCCACACGATATCTTTCCCGATTTTGGTTTCCGGATGGCTACAGACATCAATAAAATCCTGAAGAATCTTTATGAACTTTATGATCTTACCGACCGTACCATTATCACTGTGGGTGCTGGCGGTGGTCAACTTATTGGGTATGGCAATAAAGCCAAAAAAGTACTTGCCATCGATTATGACAAGGAAGCCCTGGACAAACTGAAGGATAACCTTATAAAAGCAGGACTTGAAGAGAAATTCAGCCTTATTTATTCGGATTTTTCTGTTCTTGATTTGCAAGGAGATGTTGTGATGTTTGAATTCTGTCTCCATGAGATGGCTAGCCCTGAAGCCGCATTGAAACATGCCAAAATTATGGCACCTGACATCATCGTACTGGACCATATGACGGGTTCCGATTGGGCATTCATAGGCGCCGAAGAAGAGAAAATTGAAAAAAGCTGGAAAGCTCTGATGGGTTTAAACCCAAGGAAAGTTCAGAAATTCGATACAATTCAGTTTTTCCATGATTATGAGGAACTGTATCAACGAGTTAAACTGCAAGGAGAAACTACTATTGAAAGAATACAATGTTATAAGGACAAGACAAATATCACAATTCCAATGACTTATGCAATTGCTTTGATTTGAAATCAAAAGCCAATACTCTCTGCGATCGGCACTAATGCCTGAATAGAAATGGAGGCAAACTCTTCAATAGGAATACCGATTTTTTCACATTCCAGAATATTCTCACGTTTGACAGAAGCAGCGAACATTTTTTCCTTCATCCGCTTTACAACTGATTTAGGCTTGACGCTGGTAAGCTTTCTATCCGGATAAACATATGTTGTAGCAAAAATCAGTCCGGTAATAGTTTCCCCGGCAGCGAGTGCATGCTGAAATTTTGTAGTACGTTCTTTCCCAGCCGAAACTTCATTATGCATTCTTATTGCATCGAGAATATCAGCGTCGACGTCATAATCTTTCAACAGCACGTCTGTCTGAGTACCGTGCACAAGAGGCTCGGCATTGGTGGTTTCTACATCGAGATCGTGGAGTAAACCAGCTAAGCCCCACTTATCCACATCTTCTCCGAGACGAATAGCAAGTGCCCGCATGACAGCCTCTGAGGCCAGGCAATGATAGATCATCTTCTCATTTTTAACATACTGATGCAGAAGGCCTATTGCGGTTTCACGTGTAAGATTCATAGTTGTTAGTTTCTGTTGTTAACAAAATTAATTATACAAATCAGATGATTTAAAATACAAATTTAAGCATGAATTAAAAGTAACGCAGGTTCCAGAGACATCTTGTAACGGATAAAATTATTAAAATTACTCTTTGCCAAAAATAAAAGTCTCGACTTTTTCTTCTTTCCTGTATCACTTTTTACAGCCTAAACCGATTAAACTATAAGTCTTGACAGATAATTATTTATAATGGATTTGGATAATAGTCCTAAAACATGGATATGAGAAAGAAATTTTTAATTCCAATTTTTTTTCTGATAATGAATTTTTCAGTGCGAGGTCAGGATTATTGGACATCACCAGATAGATTAACATGGTTGACTGCAACCAACTGGTCTTCAGGTGTTCCCACAAGTACCGATGTGGCACAATTCAGAGCAAATCCAACGGCAAATTCTGCATATATAAGTGTGACTACAAATACTTATCAAGATGTTGGTGCCATTGAACTAACTCCTGCCCGGTCTAATGATATTTCCATTGGAAATGGCGGATCGTCAAATTCTTCGGGAAAATTAAGAATATTCGGAGCAACAGTAAACAACGTTCAAAATGTTATTTTACGAAATAACAGTTCCAGGTTATTGACTTTAAAAGACTATCAGGGAACAGGCAGTTCATTATTGACAGTTACTCTCAATGATGGAACCACAGATGTTATAAATATTGACGGGTCTGGAGGAATAACGATAAGTTCAAGTATTGCGGGGAGTAATATTAATCTTACCCGGTCAGGTACCGGTAGTGGAATACTAACATTAACAAATAGTTACTATACCTTTACTGGAACAACAACCCTATCACAGGGAGAAATGAGATTTAACCCAATTTCGGTGAATGCAACATTTAAATCCCAGATCGTTTTGAATGGTGGTAGGTTAAGCACGACTAGTATTATCGTAAATACCGTACTTACAGATTCTTCGACCTTGGAACTAAATGCCAGCTCAACGATTGCTTTGGGAAATATTGCTCATGCTTTAAAGTTTTCGGACAGTCACAATATCACCTGGAACGGAATGCTTTTGACAATTACCGGATGGACAGGAGTAGCCGGCGTTAGCGGAACATACGGGAAAATATATATTGGTACGGATGCCAATGGTCTCTCAGCTAACCAGTTAACCAAAATATCCTTTGCCGGATTTCCTGTGGGAGCTAAAATCCGACATATTATTCAAGGGGAAGCTTTTCGCCCGAGTTAACATCAAGCTGGAATTCGAACCGTGACGGAAGCAGTGGTACTGTCCCCCCAAATTTCAACAGTGGGATATTTGTAATTCAGAGCGGACATAATATGACGACCACAGCCTCATGGTCAATTTCCGGTGTAGCTTCTAAATTACAAATCGAAAATGGAGGAACTCTGACGGCAAATTACTCCATAACCCTGTCCTCAGCAACTGCATTTCAGATAGATAACGGAGGAAGTTATATACATAATAACAATGGCAATCCTAGTATTTTCTCAGGCGTTGAAAATTTCGCACCAAATAGTAGTGTCGAAATAAAGAACTGGATCAACACTTCAACTCCAATTCCAGTCATTACAGGATCATGGGGGAATTTCAAAATAACTTATAATCCGGCTGCTGCGTGGAACCAGGCTGGAAATATTACCAACATTGCAGGTAATTTTACCATTGATAATTCTTCGACATCGGCTTTTGTTTTTACGAGCCTGGGGGGATTGACATTGACGATAAGTGGTGATTTAAATATTAATTCCGGTGTTGTTAATCTCTCAGATGGAATTTGTGGCGGTACTTTCAATTTACATTTAGGAGGTTCATATAATCAAACAGGCGGGACGTTTAATCCCAACTTAAGCAGTTCGTCAGTATTATTATTCACACTTGAAGGTCAGAATAAGACCTTTACCCACTCGGCCGGAACATTGACAAATACTCAGATTCTTTGGGTTATTAATCCTGAAGGGGCTTATATTTTTAATGATGATTTAAATGTCGCAACCGACAGAACCCTTGCTGTTAACGGGTCCTTGGATTGCGGTATAAAGACTGTTAATGGGCCCGGTTCATTTAACCTTACTGCAGGAGCAATTCTATTGACAGCAAATCCAGCAGGAATCAATGGTTCGATACCTGTTACGGGAACAAAAATCTTCAGTACTACAGCGAACTATGTATTTAAAGGCAACTCGTTCCAAGTGACTGGCTCTTTATTGCCCGCAACTGTAAACAACTTCACAGTTGACAACGAGGAAGGAGTTAAACTTACAAATACGACTCTAACCATAAGCGGAGCACTTATCATCAAACCGGATAAATTGTTTACGATTGAACCCTGTAAACAAGTGACTGTTATGGGAAACACGAATATTAATAGTCTACAATGCCTTGTCATCAAATCTGACGCTACCGGAACCGGATCATTTATTGACCACGGATTTGCAGGTTCAGGAACGGTCAGAATTGAGCGTTATTTATCAACAGATTCATGGCATTATATCTCTTCTCCTATTACTAATGCAACTGCAAATGTATTTCTAGGGGATTACCTGATGACCTCTGATCCTTCGCAACCCTCGGGATGGGGAGGATGGATAACAGATCCGGCGACACCCCTGGAGGTCATGAGGGGCTATGCCTGTTGGAAGCCAGACGGAAATTCAAATTCTGAGGTCTTTATTGGAACCCTGAACACTGGTGACAAAACCTTTATTGTTAACAACAACAATGGTTCAGGAACCTATGAAGGCTATCATTTAATTGGAAATCCTTATGCAAGTGCAGTTGATTTATCTGCAATTCCTGATTGGGGAACTTTTGAGCATACGGCATATTTCTGGAATCAATCTGAAAATAACCCTGATCCTTATACAGGAGGTGGAAATTATGATGCATATCCGGTGTTCGGAACCTGGGGAACACATTCTAAATATGCCCCGGCAATGCAAGGGTTTTATATTCAAAATACGGCTGGGAATACCTCAATGACAATCCCAAGTTCAGCAAGAGTTCAAAATGGGGTTGTCTTTCTTAAAGAAGGAGAAACAATTTCAAACGGACTGCTAATTAAGGTTTTGAGTGATGCAAACCATTATACGGATAAAATTACTGTTCATTTTGATCCCCAAGCAACATCAGGCTATGACCCGGGATTTGATGCTAATAAACTCCAAGGGTTACATGAGGCACCGCAGCTATACACACTCATCGGTGATCTTAAGGTAACTTGCAATTCCCTCCCGTTTGAAAAGAAAAATATGATTATCCCCATGGGTTTCCAATGCGGACTGAACAGTCAGTTTATGTTAAAAGCCGATAGCCTAACGACTTTTAGTAAGAGCATCTCCATTTGGCTTGAAGACATAAAAACCAATACAATACAAGATCTCCGACTGAATCCTTGCTACACTTTCAGCTATGACACCCTTGATAACTCAAGCCGGTTCCTTCTTTATTTTGAGGATGCTACCTTTGGGATAAGAGATTTAAAAAGCCCTATTCCTGTGGAGATTTATTCATACCGGGATGCAATCTATATACGATCAGATGAGACTGATCTCAGGGAAGCAAAAATTTTCGTTTATGACCTCATGGGGAGACTCTCTTTCAATTCTGTACTCTCAGAGAAGTCAAAGAACAAAGTAATCCCTGGTGTTGTTGAGGGAGTTTACTTTGTGCGCCTGATAAAAGGCGAAAATATTTATAATGTCAGAGTATTACTTGGAAAAAATCTGTAAGACAACTACAATCCATATTCATCAATCAGGAAGACAAGTGCAGCCATGGAGGCAGTTCCCAGCTGCAGCTCACGGATATTCACCTTGTCGAAAGAATCATTCACCGAATGATGATAATCAAAGTATCGTTGTGAATCAGGCATCAAACCAAAGAGCGGAACACCCATCGGCTTGAGGAAGTTGACATCGACGCCGCTACCTCCTTTCTCGAAGTAATAGAGTCCGTAAGGAAGAAGAAGGTTTTTCCACGACTGAACCTTTTTGACCTGCTCGGGAGTGCCATCAATTGTAAAGCCAAAAGGTGTGAAACCTCCCCGATCGGCTTCAATGGCAGCGATATGCTTTGTTTGCTTCATAGCTTCTGCATATGCCTTTGCACCACGCTGTTCCATCTCTTCATCCAGGAAAACAATGACCCTGATTGTATGCATCGGTCTCAAATTAAGGGATCTGTAAAGTCGTAAAATATCAATTGACTGAACCAGACCCGCTCCATCATCATGAGCCCCCTGACAGATATCCCAGCAATCGAGATGTCCTCCAAAGGCAATGACTTCATCCGGATGTTCTGTTCCGCGGATCTCGCCGATGACATCATGTGAAACCACCTCTGGAAGCTCACGGCACGACATCTTTAGAAAAAGTCTAAGTTCAGGATCTGCCTTCAGCCAACGACTTAGGTTATCGGCATCATTGGTACTGATTGATATTGCCGGGATCTTATTAACCGTATCAGCGTAATGCTGAATTCCTGTATGAGGTGAATAATCATGGATAGTTGTTGAAGAACGGTCAATCATTACTGCAGCACCATAATAAGCTGCCTGTACTGCCCCACGTACCCTATAACCTACTGCACCTCCATAAGCAACGAAAGTACTATATAAGGTTGGGTCGGCAGGATGGTTAATAAAAACTATTTTCCCTTTGACTTTTTCTCTACCCAGCTTTTTCAGATCATCATAATCTTTGATTTCGACCACCTTTGCAGTAAGCCCATTTATTCCGGTTGCTATCGATCCGCCAAGGGCACAAATGTTTAAATCGTGATTCCCGGCTTTTGCTGATATGACTTTAGCGACTTCCTTGCTACCCCTGTCCCAATGCCTGACTTTACATTCCTGCATCCAGACTGAATCGAGTCCCATGCTTTTCAATAATTTAAATGCCCAAGCTACTGACTTCTGAGATTGCTCTGAACCCGCAAGACGTTTACTGTAATGACTTGTAAGATCCCGAAGGTTATGATAAGAGGTTGAGTCTGTCAAAGCATCAGTAAAAATATGCCTGATGACGAGACTGTCATTGTTCTGGGCCATCAAGCCATTATTTGCAGAGCAGAGGACACATAAAACCGAAATAAAGATTACTTTTTTCATAAAATGGGTTTGAAGAAACAAAATTACAAAGATATATATCATGAGATACCACATGGTGGCATATTAAAAACAAACTAACTCACCCCGTAAAAATCTATACCTTTACGTTATGGAATCACAACGAATTTGGACTGATCGCTATTGCATCAACTGGTATGAGGCAGACGCAAACAACTGTGCTTCACTCGTCAGCATCTGTAATTTTCTTCAGGTGACTGCTTTCAGACATGCTCACAGCCTTGGGTTTGATTACACGAATAAGGAAGGCTTTGATTATCTCTGGGTTCTGGTGAGGATGCTGATTCATATGGATGTTTACCCAAGTTGGAATGATGAAATAGAAGTGAAAACGTGGCATCGTGGTGCAGACGGGCTTGTTGCTATGCGGGATTATGAGATCACTGACTTACAGGGTAAGAGGCTGGGCGCTGTTTCCTCACATTGGTTTTTACTTGATTCTGAAATACGAAAACCCGTTATACCTGAGATCAATGATACCGCTAAATTTTCAGTTCGACCGGTTGAGGTGATGAAAGAAAAACCTGGCCGCATCCTTGTTCCACGCGATTTACCTTTAATAAGAACCGTTACAGCAGGATATACTGACCTGGACATGTATATGCATGTGAACAATACCCGTTATATAGACTGGGTATTGAATCTCTTTCCTGAAGAAATGCATCATAAATTCAGCATTTCCAAATTTCTCATTGAATTCTTGTCTGAAGTCAGGTATTCAGAAAATATAAACTTGTTCGCCACAATAAATCCTGAAGAATCACTTGTTAAGGGAGTGAGGGAAGGAGATGAAAAAACGATCTTCAAAGCAAGGATTGAATGGAAGTTAAGATAACCATTGGTTAAATGATCTCTAGCCAGCAAGTTCATCTAATTGTTTGCTTGTCAACCCTTCCGGCTCATACCTTGCACTCTTTACCAGAAAATAGATCCGGGATGCTTTAGCTATCAGATCCAGATTGTCGAAAGCTTCAGTGACGGTAAGACCGGAAGAAAGTACACCATGCTTTTCCCAGAGATCAATTGAACAATCTTTCAAAGCATTTATCGAAGCCAATGCGATATCTGATGTACCAGGCAAATCATAGGGAATGAAGGCAACACCATCGGGGATAAAAAGATGACAGTCAGGATGCATGCTCCAAAGGAGATGGTTCAGTGTATCTGAGGAGCATAATTCTCTGATTTGAGTAAGCGCTATGAGCTCGGTGACATGCGCATGGAGCAGTACCCTAGAGGTGGAATTGGTTTGTAAGAACTTATTTTGTACTGCAAGGTGGGTAGGAATCTCGGAGGTAGCTGCACATCCTTTGTCAGGCCACTGCCTGAAGTGGTCACCTCCAGGATCTACTTTCATCAAGCACAAATAATCCCAAGGATTTTTTGAGATGTCACGCATACGGCTACCACTGGTTGTTACCATCAGTACCTGGCCAGCAAGGTAATGACAATTCAAAGGGAGAGGACGAATAATGCTATTCTCGAATACTTCAAAGCCCGCAGGAGTAAGAAGTTCGGTCACATTCACTGAAAGATTCCCTGCATTTCGCTCTGCCCATCCCCGATCCCATAAATAACCTGCTGTTGCAGCGATTTCATTGACTATAGGTTCAAGTGAGGAGAATTTTTTCTTATCCATCTTATTCAATAAATGAGAAAAACCAAAGAATGGAATAGGTATATATTATTGATTGCACATCAGATTCTTTTGGATTGAAAGAAAGTTGTCATCAAAGAACTACATTCATCGGCGAGAATACCTGAGAGAACTTTTGTTTTAGGGTGCAGAAGTTGCTGTTTTATCAACCTGTATCCTCTTTTTGGATCGGGGGCACCATAAACCAATGTTCCCAATTGTGTCCAGAACGAAGCCCCAGCACACATGACACATGGCTCAATAGTCACATAAAGCGTACATTCATCAAGGTATTTTCCCCCGAGATATCCGGAAGCAGCAGTAAAAGCTTGCATTTCTGCATGAGCTGTCACATCATTCAATGTTTCTGTGAGATTGTGAGCACGAGCAATAATAAGGTTCTCAACAACGATCACCGCACCAATGGGGACTTCGTCTTTTTCCAATGCATACTTTGCTTCCTTCAGAGCTTCATTCATAAAGTATTCGCTGGAATAAAGCGGATATGATTTTGATGGTGCCATAGTTCCCAGATGCCGATAAGTTTTTATTAGATCAATCTTTGATAAATTTTTCAGTTCTTACTTTTTTGCCATCTTCATAAATAGTTATAAAGTAAATACCAGAGGCAAGGCTAGAAACATTCAGATGCTTGCTCAAGGAGCCGTTCGGCGTGTCCTGGTTTTCATCCATCAATAGTTTACCAGATGGATCAAAGATCCTGAAGGTAATATTCTTAGAACCTATTGCGGTTAGAGAAATATTCAGCAGATCACTCACAGGATTTGGAAATATGCTGAATTCTTTCATCTGCAAATTGTCGATGCCTACTTCTAAATCCCAAATAGCAGTGAAAAGACCTCTGCCATGGGAAGCCGCAACGACGGTATTATCACTGGTACGGATATTAAGCTGATCGACTCTGACGTTTGCCATCCCTATTACATTTGGAGTCCAGAAGACCGGAGAGGCATCAATATTATTGGTCGTCCAGATGCCGGTTTCAGTGGCGAGCATAACCTGTTTTGAGTTCTGCGGATGAAAAATCCCCCATCTGATTGGCATATCGGGAAGGTTCCCTTCACAGTTGGTCCAATTCTGTCCACCATCGTAACTGGTGAATACTGAAGGTACTCCATAATTTGAGAAGGTTACCAGTAAAGTATCTTCAGAGTTTCCAAGGTTTATCGAGGCGATATTTCCAAGCGGGAAATTAGAACCTGTGATTTCTGTGAAAGAAGGAGTAGTTACTGCATCGGTCACCTTAAAGAGCCTGCCGGATTCAGTACCGAGAAAGATGGTCGAATTCCCGGATGGAGAAAACGGAGACCATTTCACTACCGAAAAATAAACCTGGGTAGTAGTTCCAACCTTTTTAAATGCTCCCGAACCGTATCCGGTCACATTTGTAATTATCAAATAATAATCAAGTTGATCATTGATAAAGTCGCAGGCATTGGCAAAGATTATCTTATCCCGGGAATCATAATCAGCTGGATTCATGAAGATCCCACTTGACCAATTAGTAAGATACCCAGTTGTATTACCATTGATTTGAGTATAATAGGAATTATAATAGACGGAAGAAATAGAAAAAGAGATGTTATTTTTATCGAAAAAGCAATAAGCTCCATCACCTCCACTAACCATATTATTGATTGTAAGTGGGTTATTATTATAGTAAAGGCATCCGTTATCCTGAAGTCCTCCAATTAGTATCGTTGAGGCAGGCTGATTCTGCAAGTCGGCTGTATAGAACTGAAGTGTGTTGTAATTGTGATCCCTGGGTTCGAAAGAAGGGGAAGTACTGTTGGCAGTGGCAGTATAGAAAACGCCTCCATCACAACCCATCAGCAGTTCGCTGGATGAGCCTGGTTTATAAACCAGGATATGCTGGTCTGCATGAACGTATTCCGGACCTCCACCGTAGTACATCAGGGCCCAGTCGCTTACCCGGGTCCAGTTGGACCCGCCATTGATTGTTTTTTGAATATCCAGCCCCCCGATATAAACAGTATTCGCATCATTGGGGTCAACTGCTATATCAAGAGCATGCCAGGCAATGGTGGCGAAGTTTGATTGGCCATTCCGGTCGGTTGGAAGACTTACTTCTGTCCAGGTGGACCCAGCGTTTGAAGAGCGAAGGATATTATAACAGTAATAATAGTGAAAGTTATTTGCCGGACTGATAATTCCAGAAGCCACAAGGGCATAAACCACGTTTGGGTCTGATGGTGCACAACCGAACACTACACGGCCCGGTATGTTATATGTGGTATCCAGGTACATGATCTTATGCCGGTAAGTGGTATCTACATTCCAGGATCCGGATAGTCCGTTATCCGAATACAACAATACCGCAGCGCCATTGCCGTCGAGATTGGGCATTGTCCCTACATAGATCCTTCCGCCGGCGCCGAGAGCCACATCCGAGGTAGAATATGGCACATTAAATCCATATATATCGGGAAGAACCTGAGTCCATGTCAACCCTCCGTCAGTTGAACGGAAAAGGCCATCGGATGGAACGCTATTGTGAATGCCATGGTAAACGCCGGAAACAACACCGGCATAGATTACACTGTTGCCGCCTTCACTTCTTACGACGATCTTTGGAACATAAGCAAAACCTGTTGTTGAACTTAGCTGGATCCAGGTAACCCCACCGTCAATAGATTTCCAGATGCCGTCCCCAAGCCCTGAAGATTCACGGTATGTCTGAATGGCTGTCTCAGCCTCTCCTGTTCCAACATAAAATACTGATGTATTATTTGGATCAAAGGTTATACAGCGGATTGCAAGTGTAGGCCAAAAGTCAGCCACCGGAACCCAAGACTGGGTAGAATCGGTAATATCAGGATTGTACCAGAGTCCTCCTGTAACCCCGCCGGCCCAAACCTTATGATGTTGGGAGTCGTTAGGATCGTACATTATAGCACGGGTACGTCCGCCCATATCGGAGGGATAGCTGGTCCAATTGAGTGTAGAACTTGTGGTTTTCTGTCTCATCAGGTTTTTAGTTTCGATATATGCCTGGTAAAGACGTTCGCTTGGGACAGTACCCGTAGCCGGGTCGACGGTCATAAAATAATCCTGCAAGGCTGCCATTTCCGGCTGGTCGGCTTCAGCATCTTTATCTTCCCTGAAATTGTTACGCGTCAGCTTGCCGGACTTCTGTTTTACAAGAGATTCAAACTTAGCCCTTTGGAAAGCTTTAGAATGTTTATATTCCACGAGGAGAATGGCGACGATTGTAAATGCCAGTAAAGAGAAGAAGAATAATTTTTTCATTGGCAAGGAGATTTATGCTGAGCTTTTGTGTGAAGAACAAAGATACGAAATATTTCGAGGCTTATGGCTCCTTCAGCACTGATTTCAAGTCTTCGATGGTATAGGCATCCCGTAAATGATAAGGACCAATGCGTGTCCGGCATAGTGCACTAAGGTGAGCACCTGTATTAAGGGCCACACCCAGGTCCCGGGCGAGGGCACGGATGTAAGTTCCTTTGCTGCATGCGACCCGGAAGTAGATCTCTGGTAGATTCATCTCCTGAACCTCAAATGCCGATATTGTAATACCCCTGGGCTTCATTACAACTTCCTGATCTTTCCGGGCATAGTCATAGGCTCTCTTTCCTTTGATCTTTTTTGCAGAAAAAACAGGAGGAAGCTGATCATAAGTGCCTGTAAACTTTTTAACAACAGCAAGAAGGTCTTCTTTTGTGACATGCTCCCAGGGATAGTGGTAATCAAATTCTTTTTCGAGATCAAATGAGGGAGTAGTAGCACCCAGGACAAAAGTACCTGTATATTCCTTATCGAATTCTTTAAATTCTTCAATGCGTTTGGTCATTCTTCCGGTACAAAGAATCAGCAGGCCGCTCGCAAGAGGATCAAGAGTGCCTGCATGACCGATCTTAAGTTTTTTAATATCCAGTTGTTTCCGGATATAATTACGGGCAAGGTTAACAACATCAAATGAAGTCCATTTTACCGGCTTATCAACAAGGAGGATCTCTCCCTGTTCAAAATTAAAGTTCATTGATGTGGTATTAAGGTTCAAAGGATTACAAGGTTCTTCCCAAAGATAAGAAGAAGAATGATTGCCAGTCCAACAATAAAGCGGTAATAACCGAATATCCTGAAGCCGTGTTTTGTGAGGTAGGCAATGAATGCCTTGATAGCGATGATCGCAATGAGAAATGCAATGATATTTCCGGTTATCAGCATCATCACATTGTGGTGATCAAGGATTTGCGGGGTTTTCCTGTATGCATCCCAAAGGCTTTTGGCAAAAGCGCCTGCCAGGGTAGGGACGGCAAGAAAAAACGAGAATTCTGCTGCCAGCTTACGGGTCAGTTTCTGTTGCATCCCACCGATGATAGTTGCCGCGCTGCGGCTAAATCCAGGGAACACAATAGCGAGAAGCTGGAAAATACCGATTACGAGTGATTTTTTGTATGTTATCTGCTCTTCATTTTCGAGGTTTGCACTCTTGAACCAGTTGTCGACAAATATCAAAAGGATTCCGCCAAGGAACATTACAATAGCGATAAATAAGGGCTCTGCAAGTATTTTGTCGATATGCTCTTTGAGAAGCAATCCAACGATGACAGAAGGAATAAATGCGATCAACAGTTTCAGATAAAAGTGATACGATTTGAAATCAATGAATTTCCGCCAGTAGATAACGAGCACAGAAATGATCGCACCAAACTGAATATTTTCGATAAAGAGACTTGTAAAGGCCTGCTGGTCTTTGGGAAGGTTCATAAAAGATGCCACCAGCGCCATATGTCCCGTTGAGGAGACAGGCAGGAATTCAGTAATACCTTCAACAATGCCGAGGATAATGGCCTGAATCAGGGACATATCAATCCTTTGGTTTCTTCATGATGGCAAAAATCTCGATCACATAACCTGTGAGGAGAAGAATGGGAGCCAGCGTTATATGCTGGAAGTTAAAAATAGCAGGATTGAAGACTTTAGGATCTTTTGACCCGCCACCGATCATAAGGATAAAGCCCAGTACGATAAATGCAAGGCCGATAAAGAGTAAACGGTAATTCTCTTTCCCAAAGGCAAATTCACCTGTTTTTACTGGGACTGCCTGGGAAGTCTGAGGTTTTGCTGCCGGGGCGGCAGGCTTGGCCTGGACTGGTTTCTTTACTTTCTTTTCCATTTTACTGTTCAAATTCGGGTCAAAATTAAAGAATTTTTTAATCAGGTGTATAATTCATCGGTTTTCATACGCAGGTACTTCCGTACCGATAGCCAGGTACAGAACCACGAGATGAGGATTCCAAGAAGCAATACGGTGATCATAAGTCCTATATACCAAGGCAGTTGAACCATCTGTGTGAGTTCAGGGATCTCCTGAAAGAGGGAATATATTACGATCATCAGGAGACCGATGGCAAATAATGCACTGATGAAGCCATCGATAATGCCATTGCGGATGAACGGTCTGCGTATAAAAAGACGGGTTGCGCCGACCAGTTGCATTGTCCGGATATTAAAACGGCGGGAGTAAACGGAAAGCCGGATGGTATTGTTGATCAGTGCAATGGCGATGATCAATAAAACAATACTAAAACCCAGGATTATAAGACTGATGCGTTCCATGTTCTGGTTGACCATCTCCAGCAAATCTTTCTGGTAAAAGACTTCCTTCACTTCCGGGCTCGCCAGAAGCTGTTTCTCAATTTTATTTACACTTTCGAGATTGGCAAAATTTGCCTTCAGGCGGAGGTCAATAGTAGGCAGAAGAGGATTATAGCCGAGGAATCCGATAAAATCTTCACCAAGTTCTTTCTTAAGCTGAACTGCAGCTTCCTCCTTAGGGATGTACTCTGTGGATTTGACGAAGTTCTCGGTATCGAGTTTCTTAATAAAGGCCATGATCTCAGCTTCTTTGATGCCTTCTTTGATCATGATCGAAAACCCGATATTTTCTTTGGCATAATCAGAAAGCTTTTTGGCATGAAGAAGCAGAAGTCCCAACAAACCCAGCATGAAGAGTACAAGGGTAATACTGATAACCGTTGAAACGTGAGATGTTCGGATCTTGCGGTTATAATATTTCTCTTCCTGTCGGGCCATAGGTTTAAAATGAGAAAGCGAATTTAAGGGTTTTTTTTATCAGGAAAGAAAAAATCGTGATGCAAAAGATGCCAAGGCCTATAAGGGAATAGAACCAACATAGAGAAACAAGAGATAATAACATATTGAAATAGGCCTTAATCCAGGCAACTTGGCGTGCAAGTAAAAAAGTAAAGTAATTAATAATCAACAAATTAAAATTTAATTAATGAAATAAAATAGTGGTTTCCCGTAATTATCTTTACGGAAAACCACTATCTGATTTTACAACATTGTTGGAAAACCCCTTATTATTTCTTTTTTACAGGAGGAGGAGGGGGGGTAGAAGGTGGGGGCGGCATCTTTTTGGCCGAATCTCCAACAAGGTGTTTACAACAGGATTTCATCATGCTGTCATGTTTCATGCATTTCATTTCCGGGCCACAGCATTTACCTTCCCACATTCCATGATGCCATCCTTTCATCATCATTTCATGCCGGAATTCAGGATGTCCCATAGCAGGCCCGCGAGCCATTCTAACAATGCCACCTGCAACAAAACCAATGAAGAGCAGGAAACCCACAACAATGAAGAACCAGGCAACAAAGGCAAAGAATTTGCCAAGTTGTTCCTTTCTAAACTTTCTAAGTAACAATATACCTGCAAGGAGAGCAAGTAATGAAACAACTAAGAATCGCATCTTGTTTAGTTTTAAAATTGACTACTGTTTTCCAGGTTTTCATTTTCCCTGTTTGTTTATAAGAACATCTCTAAGATGAACTTTTAACAATCACAAAGATAAGTTAAATACCAGGGTTTTAAAGATATTTTCGACCGTTCGGTTAAAAATAACTCCGGAGAGGCATTATTTAGGGACAAAAATTTAAAATAGTGAAAGAGATAGAATGATATCAGTATATAAGTACACAGGGATATAAAAATTTGAAAAAGGGAGTCACAGTTACTTTATTTTGAGTTCTTTATCAAAGCAGTAACCGGGTTGGCGAGGCCCTTGTAATCAATCAGCTCAAGTTTCACTGATCCCACAATGACAGCTGATCTTGCCAGGACAGGCATCCGGTTCTTATCATCGGTAACCCAGACATCCATCGGGTAGGGCTGACTGAAAACATTCCCGGTCGCCACCATCGGTTTGAACTTAAGGCAATGGAAAGTCCCCAGGTCAGTAATTACATCCTCCCGTCCCTCGAATTCAATCAATGAGATATAGACCGAATCATCTAGGGCAAAATTCATAGGGAAACGATCCCCGATTTTGAGATTTGAAAAATCAAGCGTTCTGCAGTAATAAAAGGCGGAAAGAATATCGTAAGTACCAATCTTCATCAGTTTATTGGCTCTGTGGCTCGAGAAATTACCCGAATATTGATTAAATCTTATCTCATCTTCAACAGAATAATTCCCTTCATGAGTACTTCTTATAAATTCCCAGGGAACAAGATATTCCTCATCCATGTATGACTCGAACCGGTCATTTACCTTGTAAAAAAGATTAAAGGCACCTTTTGATTTCCCTTCTCCGACAATATGAAATGTGCTTCTGCCGTCGATTTGTTTATCCTCAAATTTAATTTCCAGCGTTGCAATGCCGGCCTGTACTTTTCCAGTCACGAAGGAATCATAATAAGCTTTGAACATCAGCTTCTCGCCACGTATAAATGATTCGTTATGAACAGGAACAAGGGACTGAGCGCAAAGATCTGCAGAAGTACAATAAATAACAAAGGCTGTAATTGTCAATAATCCGAAAAAAGATTTCATTTTAAATCACGATGTTGATTATTTTTTTTGGCACGATGATAATCTTCCTGGGAGACTTGCCTTGCAGCCATTTTTCAGTCTCGGGTGCTTTGATTACTGCCTGTTCGATCTCGGGTACGGTGAGATTCAGCGAAAGTTCCAGTTGAAATCTCATCTTCCCGTTAAATGATACCGGGTAATGAAAAGTATTCTCAACCGTATATTCCTGGTTGTATTCCGGGAATGAGGCAAACGTTATCGTTTCCCTATGTCCCAGTTGTTCCCACAGCTCTTCTGACATATGAGGGGCATACGGTGCGATGAGGATCACCAGCGGCTCAAGGATGGCGCGCTTGTTGCATTTCAGGTCTGTGAGATCGTTCACACAGATCATGAAATTGGAGACTGCCGTATTAAATGAGAACCGTTCAATATCATCCCCGGTTTTCTTTATAGTCTTGTGCAGGATCTTCAGCTCTTCTTTTGAAGGTTCTTCATTACTTAAAGAAAATTCATTCTCGCGGTCGTGATAAAGCCTCCAGAATTTCCTGATAAACCTGAATACACCTTCAATTCCGTTTGTATCCCATGGCTTTGACTGTTCGAGCGGACCGAGGAACATCTCGTAAAGCCGTAAGGTATCAGCGCCGTATTTTAAAATAAGGTCATCGGGATTGACAACATTGTACTTAGATTTTGACATCTTTTCAACTTCTGGTTGCAAAGTGACAGCATCTTTAAGAAATAAAGGTTTATAAGGTTGAATTTTCTCCTCAAGGTTACTTGGATAAGGTTCTTTAATTATTTTGATAAATTCATCAAAGGAAACAATATTATAATTAGATAAAAAGGAATATTCTTTTTTACAGTCCTCAAGTTTTTCTTTTGTAAGAATTCCATTATCCACAAAATCAATAGGAATATTTACCCACATAGGCTTCCATCCGGTAATTTTTTCAAAAGGAAACTCAGAAGGCAATATATTACCAGGTTTACTCTCAGATGAAAATTCTTCAATTGTTGCATATAAAAATATTTGGGCTTTTTGACTTACCCCCTGAATCATTCCCTGGTTAATAAGCTTCTTATAGGGCTCATCTTTACAAACTAGGCCGAGATCATACAGGAATTTATTCCAGAACCTCGAATAGACAAGATGTCCCGTGGCATGTTCGGCCCCGCCGAGGTAAAGATCTACATCCTGCCAGTATTGATTGGCTTTTTTAGAAAAATACTCTTTGTCATTCTGTGGGTCCATATAACGCAGGTAATAGCCGCTCGATCCTGCAAATCCCGGCATCGTGGTAGTTTCAAAGGGATACCCTTCTTTAGTCTTCCAGTTCTTAGCCCGCGCCAACGGAGGTTCGCCATTTTCGGTGGGAAGGTATTTATCGACTTCAGTTAACACCAGCGGTAACTCAGATTCATCCAACACATGAGCAATCCCGTCTTTATAATAAACAGGGAATGGTTCTCCCCAATAGCGCTGACGGCTGAAAATGGCGTCCCTGAGACGGAAATTAACGGTCCCTTTCCCGATCTTCAATTCTTCAACCCTCTTAATTACGGTCGATATCGCCTCCTTTACCCTCATTCCATTGATGAAATCAGAGTTTATAAGTATTCCGTCCTTGGCATCATAGGAGCTTTCAGAAATATCGCCTCCTGAGACCACCTCAACGATCGGTAGTTTAAAATGCTTTGCAAAGTCATAATCGCGGCTATCATGAGCCGGTACTGCCATGATGGCGCCTGTTCCATATCCTGCCAGCACATAATCGGCGACCCAGATGGGGATCTTCGCTCCATTCAAAGGGTTCAGGCAATAAGCTCCGGTAAATTCACCCGTGACTTTTTTTACCTCAGCCATTCTTTCCCGCTCGGAGCGGTTCTTTGCCCAATGAATGTATTCTTTCACAGCGCTGAGCTGGCCAGGTGTTACAATTGCCTCTGCAAAATCATGCTCCGGGGCAATGACCATGAAGGTCGCACCGAATATTGTATCCGGTCTTGTCGTGAAGATATCGAGGTGAAACGGAGTATTATCAATGGGGAATGCAATTTCTGCTCCCTCGGAGCGACCGATCCAGTTTTTCTGGATCTCTTTCAAAGAGTCTGAAAAGTCGATCCGGTCGAGCCCTTCGAGCAACCGTTCAGCATACGCCGTGATCCTCAGGAACCATTGCCGCATGAGTTTCCGTTCAACGGGATGACCGCCGCGAATAGAAAAACCCTCTTTGACT
>JBEKQA010000065.1:0-15697 GCA_049520195.1 Bacteroidales bacterium | reverse complement strand
TTGATTGATTATCAGGGAAGAGAAAGAAGATTTGGAATGACCAGTGAACAAATAAACAAACCTAAAACACGCTATCTCAAATAAACCGGATGAAACTTAAATTTCTAATTCTGCTTTTGATATCTGCCTGGTTCATTCAACCGTTGATTGCCCAGAAACCATCAGGAGATGAACTCAACCTTGACTATTCTGCACCAAAAGAATATATCATTGCCGGGATTACGGTGACAGGTGTTAAATATTTGGATAATAACGTTTTGATCATGCTGTCAGGATTGACGATCGGGGATAAGGTCAGAATACCTGGTGATAAAATTACCCAGGCCGTAAGAAAGCTTTGGGATCAGGGGCTCTTCGAAGATATTAAAATATCTGTTTCACAGATTGTCGATAATCAGATATATCTGAATATCTCCCTGAAAGAAAGACCTAGGCTTTCTCATTTCTCATTCAATGGAATAAAAAAGGCAGATGCGGATAATATTCGTGAAAAGATACACATCTCCAAAGGGGAATATGTGACTGAGAATATGGTCATGCGAACTAAGAATATCATCCGGAAATACTTTACGGATAAAGGATTCCTGAATGCCGATGTAGATATCATTTTCCAAAAGGATTCTTCTAATTCAAATCAGGTAAATCTTGCCATTAATATCCATCGCAATGGGAAGGTTAGAGTTTATAATATCACAATTCATGGTAATCATAATCTGACGACTGAACAGCTTAAAGCTAGCTTGAAGAAAACCAAGGAGAGAGGGATTTTCAACCCGATGAATGATATCGATAAAATGATCTGGCAGATCGCAAAAGCTGTTTTTCGGGTAGATTTCGGCGAAATTGCCAATGTGGTTGAAAAACATGCTTATAACAATATCCGGTTTCGTATTTTTAAATCTGCCAAATTCATCAAGGACGATTATAATGATGATAAGGACAATTTAATTGCAAAGTATAATAACTCGGGCTACCGTGATGCAAAAATTCTGAGGGACTCAATCTCAAAGAATGATGATAATACAGTTTCAATTGATATCTGGGTAGATGAAGGTCCAAAATACTATTTCCGGAATATTACCTGGGTCGGGAACACAAAATATCCTGATGATTTTCTGAACCGTATCTTGAAAATTAAAAAGGGAGATGTTTATGATCAGAGTACTCTTGAGACCGCATTGAGCTATAACCCCAATGGAACTGATATCCGTTCATTGTATATGGATGATGGTTATCTTTTCTTTGATGTTCAACCTGTTGAAGTAAATGTGGCAAATGATTCAATTGATATTGAGATCAGGATGCGTGAAGGAAAGCAGGCCACGGTGAATAAAGTAACCGTTACGGGAAATACAAAAACAAACGATCATGTTGCATTACGGCAACTTCAAACTCGTCCTGGACAATTATTCAGTCGCGATAAACTGATCAGATCCCAAAGAGAATTAGTACAACTGAAATACTTCAATGCAGAAAAGCTTTCTCCCGACGTTTCTCCGAATCCGGATGACGGCACGGTCGATATAAATTACAATGTGGAAGAAACCTCAGCCGACCAGATCGAATTATCAGGAGGTTGGGGATACGGCAGAATTGTGGGAACACTGGGTCTTTCCTTCAATAACTTCTCTCTCCGGAACATTTTTGATCTGAAAAAATGGAGGCCTGTTCCTTCCGGCGACGGACAAAAACTGAGCCTTCGCTTTCAGACATATGGTGCAGGTTACATCAGCTATAGCGCTTCCTTTACAGAGCCCTGGGTTGGAGGAAGAAAACCCCTTGCATTGAGTCTTTCCTATGTGCACTCAAAGTATACCAATGGAGTCGCTTCCTCCGATACGACTTATGCCTATTTCAAGATCGATGGGATTTCAGTCGGATTGGGGACAAATTTAAAATGGCCGGATGATTACTTCGTTCTCTACCAAGCTCTAAATTACAACAGGTACAATTCACATAATTATACTCAGATCTTTTCTTTCGGTGGTGGCAACGGTATTTATAATTCAATCAGTTATAGCATCATATTGTCCCGTAGTTCCATTGATCAGCAAATCTATCCCAGGTCTGGATCTGAAATCAGTAATAACCTTGAACTTACTCCCCCATACTCCCTGTTCCGGGGAAATGTTGACTATGCCGATGAGACTTTGACTCAAAGATACGGAATGGTAGAGTTTTATAAATTCAAATTTAAAGGTGCCTGGTATATTAACCTTATCGATAAACTGGTTTTGACTCCCAGATTGCAATTTGCTGTTCTGGGCGCCTATAATAACAGGATTGGTATTACTCCTTTTCAACGGTTTTACCTGGGGGGCGATGGATTGACAGGCTACAATAATATGGATGGTCGTGATTTGATTGGCTTCCGCGGATATGAAAACAATTCACTCACCCCAGAATATCCAAATAGCGTAGGTGGAACCGCATATGAAAAATTCACGCTTGAGTTGCGTTACCCGATTTCACTGAATCCAAGTGCAACAATCTATGGATTGACATTCATGGAAGCAGGAAATGACTGGCTGGAATGGAAAGATGTAAACCCGTTTGATGTCTATAGATCAGTCGGTGTTGGTATTCGTGTATTCCTTCCGATGTTCGGCCTCCTGGGATTGGATTGGGGCTATGGTCTCGATCCTGTCAGAGGTGTCCCGGGTGTGAACGGCAGCCAGTTCCATTTTTCAATTAATTCTTCTATCGACTAGCTAATGTGGTTCACAGGCAATAATAATTAATGTTTTTAACTTTGATAAAATTATCTGGAGGCATATAAAATGAAAAAAATAGTTATAACAGCAGCCATCTTTTTCCTTGCACTAGCTGCTGTCCATGCACAGAAATTCGCTTATGTCGACAGCCAGTACATTCTTGATAACCTGCCGGAATACACTGAGGCACAGGCACAGCTTGATGAAGTATCAATTCAGTGGCAGAAAGAAATTGAAGCAAAATTTGCTGAAGTTGATAAGATGAACCAGGCCTATCAGGCACAGGCAGTCATATTACCGGAAGACATGAAGAAAAAGAAAGAACAGGAAATCGCAGATAAGGAGAAGGAAGCAAAGAATTTACAACGACAAAGGTTTGGACAAAACGGTGATTTGTTTAAGAAACGTGAAGAACTGGTTAAACCAATTCAGGAAAAAATCTATAATGCCATTCAGGATATTGCTACCAATAATAATTATGCAATAATCTTTGATAAAGCTGGCGCTTTGACAATACTCTTTTCTAATCCGAAATTTGATATCAGCGATGAAGTGCTTGATAACCTGGGAACTGCAGCTGCCGGCAGAAAAGGACGCAGCACAACAGGTACTCAGAAAGGTCAGCAACCTGGTGCTGGAACATCAAAAGGACTTCAGGAAGGGAAGCAGGGTTCCAATCCTATGCCTGGCGATGAATCTACAAGGCCAAAGAAATAGAACTTTAAAACCTTAGAATCTAATAATTATTTATAATTTTGCAACCAATCAATAATTAACAAGAAAACGAAAATGAAAAACGTAGTAAAATCCTTTGTGCTTATTTCCCTTATCATTGTTTTTGCAACAACCTCTCACGCGCAGACTGCCCAGAAGATCGGTTATATCGATTTTAATGGCTTGGTTGCAACAATGCCGGGTGTCGATTCTGTCAAGATTAAATTGCAGAAATACCAGCAGACACTTTCAGATCAACTGGATGCTATGCGGGCTGAATTTGAAAATAAATACCTTGAATATCAACAGGGATCATCTGGAATGTCTGACCTTATAAAGCAAACAAAAGAAAAAGAATTGCAGGATCTGCAAGGAAGAATTGATGCATTTCAGCAGAAAGCACAAACAGATTTGCAGACGAAACAGCAGGAACTTCTAAAACCTATTGTTGATAAGGCAAAAGATGCGATAAAAGATGTTGCCAAGGAGAACAAGTATACCTTTATCGTCAATGCAATTGAAGATATTCTTCTCTATTCAGAGCCTGCCGATGACATCCTTCCATTGGTAAAGAAAAAATTGGGAATTCAATAACATTCTTATTACCGTGAATTAAAAAGCTGTTTTTTAATAAAACGGCTTTTTTTATTTTCAAGTCGAAATGAACATAAATCCTTTAAAACCAGATATCCCGGTCTTGATGATTTTAATATTCATGTCATTACTTGGATTGCCACAAAACAGTAAAGTAGATACTAACAGGCTAAATTTCATCCCGGTCCTTCCCGGCGATTCACCTACCAGTATCATAGAAAAAGCCGCCAATGTCGCCCCTTCCGGCCGTCAGTATCAATGGCAGGAAATGGAGTTTATTGCCTTTACTCATTTTGGCATGAATACATTTACTGACAGGGAATGGGGTGATGGCAAATCTGACCCCCGTATTTTTAATCCCGATGCTTTTAATGCAGAGCAGTGGGCTAAAGTCATTCATGATGCCGGGATGAAAATGATAATCCTTACTGCTAAACATCATGATGGCTTCTGCCTGTGGCCCAGTAAATGGACAGATTATTCAGTGGCCGGGAGCCCATGGAAAAACGGGAAAGGAGACGTTGTGAAAGAAGTTTCAGAAGCGTGTCGCAAATATGGGCTGAAATTTGGGATTTATCTTTCACCTTGGGACCGTCATGAAGCTTCTTATAGCGATACGCCGCGTTACAATGAATTTTTCAGGAATCAGCTCAGAGAATTGCTATCAAACTATGGTAAAATATCCGAGGTTTGGTTTGATGGTGCCTGTGGAGAAGGCCCTAATGGTAAAAAACAGTCATATGACTGGCCATCTTGGTATAAATTGATCAGAGAACTACAACCGGATGCAGTGATTGCCATCATGGGTCCGGATGTCAGATGGGTGGGAACGGAATCAGGTTCCGGACGGAAAACCGAATGGAGTGTCTTACCCGATATCGTAAAAAATACGGATTCACTAGCAAGCTCTTCCCAAGAGAACAACCTGGATGCAGCTTTCGTCCCGCAAAACCTTATGAATGAGGACCTGGGTGGAAGAATAAAAATAATTAAAGCAAAAAATCTGTGCTGGTATCCTGCCGAAGCCGATGTCTCAATTCGTCCTGGTTGGTTCTATCATGAGAATGAAGATTCATTGGTAAAGACATCAGAACAACTGGTAGATATTTATTTCAGTTCAGTTGGCAGGAACTCTGTTCTTTTACTGAATATACCTCCAAATAAACATGGATTGATACAAGATCAGGATATCAAATCCCTGAAAGGAATGCGAAAAATACTGGAAGAAACTTTCCGGAAGAATATCATCGGGGATAAGGACCCAAGATCATCAGACATCGCTTATATTTATTCCCTATCTTCTGCCGGGCCTTTTAACGTTGCTCTTTTAGCCGAAGATATTCTGAAAGGGCAGCATATCGAGAGATTCCAGATAGATTATCTGGATGGAACAGAATGGAAAACTATAGTGAAGGGAACTACAGTCGGTTATAAACGATTACTAAGGTTCAACGATATTATTACAACAAAAGTCCGGTTGATGATTGAATCTTCCAGGGGGGTTCCTCACATCAAAGATTTTGGTCTTTACAAAATGAATTAACCATCCTTATCGTACCAGCTTGCGTACATATTGTAGTTCTTTGAGATACGGTTTACTTGCCCTTCAAGAAGCGTGGCATCAATATCTTTGATTTTTACAGCCGGCACTCCGGCCCACACAGTGCCTGATTCTACAATAGTACCTTCTTTAACCAGGGCTCCTGCACCGATGATGGAATTGCTGCTGATAACTGCGCCATCCATGATTATTGCTCCCATCCCGATCAGTACATTGTCATGAATCGTGCATCCGTGAACAACGGCACTATGAGCAATTGAAACATTATTTCCAATATTAACGGGCGCTTTCTGATAAGTACAGTGAATGATCGCACCATCCTGGATATTCACATTGTTCCCAATCCGGATATAATGAACATCCCCCCGAACAACTGCGTTGAACCAGACGCTGCAATCGTCTCCCATAATGACATCCCCTGTAATGGTCGCATTATCTGCCAGGAAGCAATTATTCCCGAAGGTTGGTTTCACCCCTTTTACAGCTTTAATCAGTGCCATGTCTTGTTTTTTTCAATAATCCTCGGAAAATCAAGCGAATAGTGCAGCCCACGGCTCTCCTTACGGTTCGTTGCAGCTTTGATGATCAGATATCCGACGTTGATCAGGTTCCTGAGTTCACAAATACGGGTAGTAAGAATTGATTTATTATAAAGCGCCTCTGTTTCTTGGTAAAGGATCTCCAATCTGTCAAATGCTCTCTTCAACCTGAGGTTGGATCTTACAATCCCGACATAACTGCTCATAATCGATTGTAATTCCTTCAACGACTGAGTAATAAGGATCATCTCTTCGTTGTATACCATGCCTTCTGCATTCCAGTCAGGAATACTATCATTAAACTCAATATCTTTTGCAGCTTCAGCAGCATCCACGCTTGACCGGTGAGAAAAGACAAGCGCTTCCAGCAATGAGTTTGATGCCAGACGGTTGGCGCCATGCAATCCGGTGCAGGAACATTCCCCGGAGGCATAAAGATTCCTGATAGAGCTTCTGCCGTATTCATCCACTCTGATTCCTCCGCAGGTGTAATGCACCGTCGGCACAACAGGAATCATATCACGGGTTATATCGATTCCGACACTAAGACACTTTGCATAAATGGTAGGGAAGTGGTTAATAAGCTCGTTCTTTGGCAGATGCCTGCAATCAAGGTAAACATAATCATCACCCAGAAGTTTCAGCTCACTGTCGATGGCCCGGGCAACAATATCCCTAGGGGCAAGGCCAAGCCGGGAATCATATTTCTGCATGAATTCCTTCCCTTCCGAATTTCTCAGGATGCCGCCAAAACCACGCACCGCCTCTGAAATCAGAAATGATGGCTTTTCCTGCGGATAATAAAGCGCCGTAGGATGAAATTGCATAAACTCCATATTCTCTATCGTACCCTTGGCACGGTATACCATGGCTATCCCGTCTCCGGTTGAAATGGCTGGATTGGTGGTCGTTCCATAAACCTGTCCTGCCCCTCCAGTTGCAATTAAGGTGGTTTTCGCTAGAATAGTATCGACGAGATGAGTCCGTGGATTCAACAGATAGGCACCAAAACAGGTGATATTCGGAGTCCGCCGGTTTACTTCTATGCCTAAATGGTGTTCAGTAATGATATCAATAGCAAATGTATCTTCAATAACCTCGATCTTTGGGTGCTTCCTAACCTGCTCCACAAGAGTGCTCTCTATTTCTTTTCCAGTACTGTCTTTGTGATGAAGCACACGATACTCTGAATGTCCCCCTTCCTTGGCCAGATCGAATTTGCCTGATTTTGTCCTGTCAAATTTAGCACCCCAGCGGATCAGTTCCTTGATCCTTTCAGTCGACTCTTCAATGGTTATCCGCACAATATGTTCATCACAAAGTCCGTCACCGGCAACCAAAGTGTCCTGAATATGTTTCTCATACGAGTCTGGAGTGTACATCACGGCTGCTATGCCGCCCTGCGCATAACTTGTCGCCGTATTGTCAAGCTTCGCTTTTGTGACGATACATACCCTACCATGCTTTGCCACCTTAAGCGCATATGTAAGTCCTGCAATCCCGGAACCAATCACCAAAAAATCAACATGTTTTCTCATCTGCTTTAAATCGAATATATTAGTATTACTTGGAGATAAAAATCATGCCTGTTTTTTACAATCCAATCAGCTTCATTATTGGATCTTCTCCTTCCAACTCCATCTTCAAAGGATCTTCTAAATATTCCTTGACTTTTACAAGGAAACTTACCGATTCCTTTCCATCAATAACCCGGTGATCATATGACAAAGCAACATACATCATGGGACGGATCTCTACCTTCCCTTCAATAGCTATAGGCCTCTCCATGATCTTGTGCATCCCAAGGATAGCACTCTGCGGAGGATTCAGAATGGGTGTCGACATCATGGAACCGAAAACCCCACCATTTGTAATTGTAAATGTGCCTCCTTTCATGTCTTCAATCGTGATCCGGTTTTCCCTTGCTTTAACAGCCAACTCTTTGATGCTTACTTCAAGTTTCGGAATGCTCATCTTTTCAGCATTGCGGATCACTGGCACTACCAATCCTTTGGGTGCACTCACCGCAATTCCCATGTCTACATATTCCGGGATGATGAGTTCATCTCCATCTAACCTAGAATTGACTTGAGGAAATTCCCTTAGCGCCAAACTCACAGCTTTGGTGAAAAAAGACATAAACCCTATTCCAACACTGTACTTCTCTTTAAAGGCCTCGTTGTACTTTTCTTTGATTTCAAGAATGTTCTTCATGTTCACCTCGTTAAAAGTAGTGAGCATGGCCGTCTCGTTTTTTACAGCAACCAATCGTTCCGCAAGCTTCATCCTGAGCATCGATAGCTTCCTGCGCTCTTCATTCCTGGTTCCCGAAAATACCAAGGGCTTTTCATTATATTTCGACTTTGCAGCATATTCCTCAATCTCCTTCTTGCCTATACGCTTGCCTTCAAAAGCCGCAAAGACCTGCTCCTTCTGAATATTTTTTTCACTGCGAAGCTTCTCGGCAAGGGGTGAAATATGGGTTCCCGTTTTTAACTCCTCAGTTGGAATTTTATGGATCGGAGGAGATTTAACTTCAGGCATATGACTTGTAATAGTCTTTTCCTGCCTGACATTCTTTTCTCCTTTTAAAGGTTCAACCCTGCCAATTATTGTACCGACTGGAACAATTTCACCTTCAGCAACAAGGATTTGAATGGTTCCATCTTCAGGCGCCGTTAAAGGAAAGGATGCTTTATCAGAATCAATTTCAACCACTTCCTGGTCCTTCTCCACCTCTTCGCCTGCTGTCACCAGCCACTTGGCTACCTGCACTTGTGTGATCGATTCCCCCGGACTCGGAACAATAATCTCTGTCATACTTATCTGATCTTTCAATAATCGATTAAATTCCTTAACAAAATTACTACTATCTGAAAACTTTCAGGTTCTTTAATTATTGTTTCTACCTGTACACTTCTTCCTTATCGGAACAATGCAACTTGCAGGTTGCATTGGCCACTTCGCAACTGCATTGCCCCATTGCTTTATCCACGAGCAACTGTTGCTGGATCTTATGTAAACGTGAGGATCCTGTTGCGGGACTGCCACTCGGAGGTCTTGTCGTAAATATCAGGGGCACTTCTTTGATATTCTGAAGTATGAAATCTCTTGCGCCCATGTTGGCTGGCTCCTCCTGGATCCAATGCCATAATTCGGCTTTGTAATAACGTTTGAATATCTCCTTGAGTTGATCGATCGGAAGAGGATATAACTGCTCAATCCTTACCAGTGCAATGTCTTCTTTCTCTAATCTTTCTTTTGCCTCGAGCAGATCGTAATAAATTTTCCCGGAACAAAATACTACTTTCCTGACTGTTTTGGGATTTGCTGAAAGATCATCAATTACTTCCCTGAACCTTCCGTTCGAGAAATCTGAAAGAGGAGAGACGCAACGTGGATGTCTTAACAGGCTCTTTGGCGTGAAGATCACCAGGGGCTTCCGGAATGAGTGGTGCATCTGCCTGCGGAGCACATGAAAGAAATTAGCTGGAGTAGTGCAATTGACCACCTGGATATTATTATGACCACTGATAGCCAGGAATCTTTCAAGTCTTGCACTCGAATGTTCCGGTCCCTGCCCTTCATACCCATGCGGTAACAGCATGACAATCCCGTTCATTACTTTCCATTTTTCCTCGGCACTGCTGATATACTGATCAATAATGACCTGAGCTCCATTGCTGAAATCTCCGAATTGAGCTTCCCAGATGGTTAGGGATTGTGGTGATGTCAGCGCAATTCCATATTCAAAGCCAAGAACTCCGTATTCTGAAAGGAGTGAATTAATTACTTCAAACTTCCCCTTTCCATCTGATACCGTCGAAAGTGGGATGTAGGTCTGTTCAGAATCTTCAACCGTCAAAACAGAGTGACGATGTGAAAAGGTCCCCCGCTGGCTATCCTGTCCTGATAATCTTACATCAATTCCTTCTCTGAGCAGGGTGCCGTAAGCCAGCAATTCTCCCATCGCCCAGTCCAGCATTCCTTTCTTCCCGATCATCTCGCTGCGTTCTTCCTGCAATTTTATGATCTTCCTGAAAAAAGACAACCCCTCCGGAAGTGAAATGATCTGTCGCCCGATTTCCTTCAGGATATTCTCATCAACAGCCGTTTCCGGGAACGATTTGAAATCATCCTGGTTTGCCCTCTTAATATTTTTCCAGAGATTAGCCAGAAAAGGAGAGATATCCGCCTTTTCAACTGTTTTTGATCCTTCAAGGCCCTGTTCCAGTTTTTCATTGATCACCTTCTTCATGCTTTCAAGGTTAAGAGCCGGAAGTGTCTGTTCTTCTTCAAGCTTCCTGGCATAGATCTCAAGGGGGTCCGGATGGGTTTCAATGATCTTGTAAAGAATAGGTTGTGTGAAACGCGGTTCATCACTTTCATTATGTCCGTATTTACGATAACCCAGGAGATCAATAAAGACATCCTTGTGAAATTGCTGACGGAATTTTGTAGCAAGCTGAACCGTAAATACAACCGCCTCTGCATCGTCAGCATTGACATGGAAGACAGGGGAAAGAATGGTTTTCCCGACATCCGTACAGTAAGTGCTGGAGCGGCCATCAAGATAATTGGTCGTAAATCCCAATTGATTGTTTGTTACCAGGTGAATTGTCCCCCCGGTCTTAAAGCCATTGAGTTCCGACATCTGAAGTACTTCATAAACAATACCTTGCCCCGAGATAGAAGCATCTCCATGGATCAGGATCGGAATTACTTTTTCATCGTTTCCGTTATATTCTTGCTTTATCCTTGCCCTTGCAATGCCTTCAACCACCGGATCAACAGCCTCGAGGTGTGAAGGATTGGGAGCGAGGATGAGAGAGATCTCCGCTCCATCTTTTTCTTTGATCTTGCTTGAATAGCCCAGGTGATATTTAACATCCCCTAAAAGCTCTGTGTCCTCATATTCTTTGCCTTCAAATTCAGAGAAGATGGTCGAAATGGGCTTCTTCATGATATTGGCCAGCGTATTCAAACGGCCCCTGTGAGCCATTCCGATAACAAATTCCTGGACTCCCATTCCAGCCCCCGTCCCAATAATGGCATCCAACGCGGGAATTAATGATTCTACTCCTTCCAGTGAGAATGTCTTGTGTCCAGGAAATTTCTTGTGGATGAATTTCTCAAAAAGTACTGCCTCGGCAAGCTTACGTAATATCTTTTCTTTCTCTTCTAATTGGAAATCAGGTTTGTTTCTCGTGGTTTCCATGTGCTCCTTGAGCCATGCAATGATCTCAGGATTACGGATATACTGGAATTCAACCCCAATCGACTGGCAATAGGTCTGATTGAGATGGTCAAGGATTTGCTGCAGGGTGGCCTTGCCAATCCCCAGCTCATTGCCGGCTTGAAATGATCTTGAAAGGTCATCTTTCGATAATCCGAAATTCTCAATATCTAAAGTCGGCTTATATTGACGACGGGTCCTTACAGGATTTGTGCGTGTAAAAAGGTGTCCTCTTGAACGATAGCCGTTTATGAGGTTAATGACCTTGAATTCATCAGGATATACGGCCGCCCCATTTTTTTTTACCGGGTAATTCTGTGCTGCAAATTCAAATCCGTCAAAGAATTCTCTCCAGCTTGTATCAACCGAGTCCGGATCTTCCTTGTATTTTGAGAACAATTCCTCAAAGGTGGAATTGTCCATTGAATTCAAATAAGAATATTTGTCCATATGTCTTATTAAAGTACCTTACTTACAAAGTTAATAAAGTTTGAATGGTTTTAAAAGGTAATAAAGTTAACGGGTTAATTTATAAGACAATTCAAGGAGTGAATTCCGATGATACATCCCTGAATTACATACAGATAGCTAGTTGATCAGTGTTTCCCTTTTTTAAAGTTATCAAGTCCGGTATCAAGGAATTTGATGAAGTTGTCAACGTTCAGGTCATAGGCCTTGGGAGTCGTGAGCAGCTTCCCTGTAGTATCCAGCAGCACATAGTAGGGTTGCGCATTGACATTAAACCTTGAAATTTGCAGATCTGCATAGATCTTTCCAATGGATTTCTTTACTTTCCCGTCATATTTCGACGTTATCCATTCATTCTGAGGTACTTCTGTCTTATCATCCACATAAAGAGCGGTGACAATGTAATCTTCACGGAGCCGCTTAAGTACCTCGGGATCAGACCAGACCCTTGCTTCCATTTCCCGGCAATTTACACAGCCGTGTCCTGTGAAATCAATGAATAGGGGCTTGTTCAGCTTATGTGAGCATGCCAGGGCCTGTTTGTAATCAAAGTAACCTTCCAGTTGGTGCGGCAACTCAAGGAATTCCTTGTATTTTGGCACATCACAAATGGAGGTGTTTGTCGTTCCTCCTCCCCCGGATACCACTTTTACTTCATTGTGAATGATTGCCGTAAGGTCGAAATCAAGTGACTGTTGCGGAGGAAGGTATCCTGCCAAAGCTTTTAAGGGAGCACCCCACATGCCAGGGATCATATAAACTACGAACGTAAAAGTGACAATAGCTAACAATAGCCTTGGAACGCTGATAAAAGGTACATCAGAGTCGTGGTTGAATTTCACTTTCCCTAATAGGTACAAGCCCATCAGGGTAAAAATAACAATCCAGAATCCCAGGTAAACTTCACGGTCGAGAATGTGCCAGTGATAAGTCTGGTCGGCAATGCTCAGGAATTTTAAGCCAAGAGCAAGCTCAAGGAACCCGAGAACCACTTTCACCGAGTTCAACCAGCCTCCCGATTTTGGCAGACCAGCCAGCCATGACGGGAAGAATGCAAATAATCCGAACGGAAGCGCAAATGCGATCGAGAATCCAAGCATGCCGATGATCGGCTGTAAAACTTCTCCTCCGGCGGATTTAACCAGAATAGCTCCTACAATAGGTCCGGTACATGAAAATGAAACCAGGACCAAAGTGAAAGCCATGAAGAAGGCGCCAGTAAACCCGCCTTTATCTGCTTGTTTATCAGCCTTTGATACCATCCAGCTTGGAAGCGTGATCTCGAACATCCCCAGAAAGGAAGCGGCAAAAACCATAAATATCAGGAAAAAGAAGACATTTGGAATCCAGTGAGTACTTAAGAAGTTGGCAAAGTTAGCCCCAAGGGTTACGGCAACTAATGTCCCGATTACAGTGTAGATCAGGATGATGGAAAGTCCGTATACAATGGCCTGGAATCTTGCTTTACGCTTGTTCCCGCTGTCGTGCATGAAAAAGGTGACTGTCATCGGGATCATTGGGAAAACACAAGGCGTCAGGATAGCAATGAGGCCTGCCAGGAAAGAGATGATAAAAAAGGCAAGCAAAGAGTTTTTGGTCTGCTTATCCATTACGATCCTTTTCGGTTTGGCCTGCTGACTTGCAGCCACTGCCATTACCGGCTTATTGGTATCTGCATTTTTTACAGTTACATCTAGCTTGGTCCCGGAAGGTTTTACTGCTGCAATCTCACTCCCTGTCGGGTTCCCCTTGATATTAAATGTGTAATCCACATCATCGGGAGGAATACATTGGCTGTCATTGCAACACATGAATTCCAGCGATCCTGAAACTTTAAAATCTGCCTTTCCAAGAACTTTTATTTTCTGCTTAAAAATTGCGCTATGTTCAAAATATCTCAGGGTTTGGTTGTCAAACTGGGAGTCTTTCTCTTCAATGGGTTTGGGCTCGGTCACATCTCCAACTAACTGGTAATCTTTGGTATTTGTGAATTTAAATGTAGTCCCGATGGGTCCGTTGGGTGGCTGGGGATTATTTCTTGAATAAACATGCCAACCGTGATCAATGGTCGCGATCATATATAGGGTAGCTTCATCGGCCTTTGATTGCTCGACCTTGAATGTCCATTTGACTGGCGTTAAGATCTGTGAAAACGTTACTAAAGGAAGAAAAGCCAGTAACACGAATAAGGCAGAAAGTCTCTTCATCAGGGTTATAGGAGTTTGAATGCGAATAATTAAGGGACAAATTTAGCTATTTTTCTACTTCCCACCTCACTTGTAAAACTTCTTTTGTTTTTGGAGTTATTCTGAATCTGTGATCTATCCTTTGTCCCGCAATCCACAGGATATTTGGCCCGGAACATAGCAGCCAGATATTTTCCTTCGCAGGGATCGAGAGCTTTTGGTCTATGAAATAATCGCTTAGCTTTTTCTTTTTATTCATACCTAAGGGATAAAAAGCATCCCCCTTTTCCCACCTCCTGAGAATGAGAGGGTATTTGATATTCCTGAGATCCAGATTGGCCGTGTTTTCAGAAGTATCGATACCAAACCCTTTACCACCTTCTTTTCTTTCAAACTTCAGATGGATGGGTTTCCTGATCTCTTTTCTCTCTTCCGGAATGATTATCTTGCTGTTTTTTAGTAATGTGTCTTTTTTATCAGGGATCGCATTTAGTATGATCTCATCCCTGTTCATGATCAGCCGGTGGGTCTGTGAATAAAAGACCTTACCCGAAAACTCCTCCCGTGATTGAAGAAGATCACCGATCACAGACTCATTAAACCCGAAGGGTGAAAGCAATTCAAAAGCATAAATACCGGCCGGAGTGAGCTTATTCAATTCATTAACAGAAATATGCAACCCCTCTTTATCCTCTTTAATTAGTTTCTTCCTTACCTCTTCAATAGAGTTCCTGAAAATCAGTTCTGCCTCCCTGATCCTGTGAATATTCTCTGTAAGTACCTGTGGAAAAGCCTGATTCAATTCACGGAATACCGGGATGATCTCATGCCTGATCTTATTCCGTAAGTACTTGTTTTCGGCATTACTGCTATCTTCTCTGTATTCGAGCTTATGCTTGCGGGCGTATGAAACGATATTCTCCCGGTATGTGAATAGGAGGGGACGTACCAGGGTTTTCTGAATGGGCAGGATCCCGTGAAGTCCTGCAATCCCCGTGCTTCTCTGCAGGTTGATAAAGAAGGTTTCTATCTGATCATCAAGGTGATGCGCCGTAGCTATGAACTTGTAATTTTCTTTTGATCTGATCTCTTCAAACCACTCATATCGCAAATCCCTCGCTGCCATCTGGATCGAAAGCTTTTTATCCTTTGCAACCTTCTTTGTAGAGAATTTTTTACAGTAAAAGGGAACCTTATAATTCTTAGCCAGCTTTTCAACAAAAATCTCATCCTCATCCGACTCCTTGCCCCTGAGGCCAAAATTACAATGAGCAATCCCAAAGGAAAATCCAGCCCGGTGAAACAAATCGCACATGAAGACTGAATCTATGCCCCCGCTTACTGCAAGTAGTACCCGATCATCCGGACTAAATAATTTTTCTTTCGCTATGAACGCTTTGAAATTTTTAAGCATAAAGCAAAGGTAAGGAAAGACTGAGATTTTTTGATTTTAAATTGCCTCATCCTCTGTTCCTCTTCTCCTTCAGGGGAAGGGGCTAGGGGTTGAGGTGACTTGTTTAATGAAAATCCTTATAAAGAACTGGTAATGTGTAACCTACAGTAATGCCAATAACGTCATAATAGTTTTTCTCAGAATTGGATTGAGCTACGAATGGTTGAATCATTCGATCATACTTCAGGTTTAAATCCAATTGTCCTTTCCACAGGGGGAAAAGTAATCCGAC
>JBEKQA010000064.1:0-20292 GCA_049520195.1 Bacteroidales bacterium | reverse complement strand
ATTGTCACCGTCAATGCACTGCCAACAGCAACTATCTCAGGAACCACTGCCGTTTGCCAGAATGCCACTGCTCCTTTGGTCACATTCACCGGGGGTACAACTACACCGCCTTATACCTTCACCTATAAGATCAATGCCGGAGCTAATCAGCAGGTGACAACCACCGTGGGAAACAGCGTTACGGTTGCTGCTCCTACGAACACTGTAGGAACCTTCACTTACACCCTTATCAGCGTTCAGGACGGAACCCCAACGGCCTGTTCACAACTTCAGTCAGGAAATGCTGTTATCACTGTAAATCCTTTGCCGACAGCAACAATATCAGGAACCACAGCTGTATGCCAGAATTCCCCATCCCCGTTGATCACTTTCACCGGAGCTTCATCCACAGCTCCCTATACCTTTACCTATAACATCAACGGCGGAGCCAATCTGCAAGTTACAACCACTGTGGGAAACAGTGTGACCGTGGCTGCTCCTACAAACACGGTAGGAACATTTACCTACAACCTCCTCAGCGTCCGAGATGGAAGCCCTACTTCCTGCTCCCAGCCACAATCGGGAAGTGCTATTATTACCGTCAATGCTTTGCCAACTGCAACTATATCCGGAACAACAGCCGTTTGTCAGAATGCCCCTGCTCCTTTGGTTACTTTCACTGGCGGAACAACCACACCCCCCTATACTTTCACTTATAAGATCAATGGAGGTGCAAATCAGCAAGTAACTACCATAGTGGGAAATAGTGTTACTATTGCTGCTCCCACAAACACGGTAGGTACCTTCACCTATACTCTCGTCAGCGTTCAGGATGGGAGTGCAACAACATGTTCCCAGTTACAGTCAGGAACCGCAGTCATTACTGTCAATGCTTTGCCAACGGCAACTATATCCGGAACAACTGCCGTATGTCAGAATTCTGCTTCACCCCTGGTCACCTTCACAGGGGCAACGACCACAGCACCTTATACTTTCACATACAACATAAATGGCGGAGCCAATCAGCAAGTGACTACTACCGTTGGAAATAGCGTTACGGTTGCTGCTCTTACAAATACGGTTGGAACCTTTATCTATAACCTAGTCAGCGTTCAGGACGGTAGTGCAACGACTTGCTCACAACTGCAAACAGGAAGTGCAACCATTACCATCGACCCTTTGCCTGTCCCGACCATTACAGGGCCCGGATCGGTATGTCTTAATTCAACTACTACTTATTTCACCGAGCCAGGTATGGTGAATTATATCTGGTCTGTCTCAGCAGGAGGGGTAATCACCAGCGGTGGCACAACAAATACCATCACGGTACTATGGAATACATCCGGGATGAACACCATCCATGTAAATTACCACGATGCCAACGGATGTACTGCAGCCACTCCTTCCTCCATCAACGTCAATGTCAACACACTTCCTGTTCCATCCCTTAACGGGCTTAACAGCATCTGCTCTGCATTATCAACAATCTATACAACTGATCTCGGTATGAGCAACTATGTCTGGACTGTTTCACCCGGCGGGTCAATCATTGCAGGTGGAGGATCCTCAGACAATACGGCTACGGTTTTGTGGAATACTCCAGGGCCACAAACTGTTTCGGTCAACTATTTTATGGGGACAGGATGCACGGCTCCTTCTCCGACAGTGGAAAATGTAACGGTTAAGCCACGTCCATCCGTTACCAATGCGGCAAATTCAACCCAATGTTCAGGTATTACGACAAACATTGTTCCAACTGCCAATCTGGCCGGAACTACATTCAGCTGGACTGCAACCGGAAGTTCCGGTAATGTCTCCGGATTTCATGCCGGATCAGGGTCTAGCATTACTGATAACCTGGTCAATACCGGCTTTAATATTGAAACGGTCGATTATGCAGTAACCCCGAGCCTGAATGGATGTGATGGCACTTTAGCAAATTATATTGTTACGGTAAACCCCGTGGCCGATGTTTACTTTAATCCCAACGGACAATCGTTTTGTACAGGCGGTACTACCGGCATTGCTATATTATCACATGTTACCGGTGCTACTTTCACCTGGACCGCAATCGGCAGCTCCGGAAATATTACCGGTTTTGGGCCTGGCAGTGGCGATTCCATCGTTCAGACACTGATTAACAGCGGACCTAATTTTGAGAACGTCAATTATGATGTCTTCCCCACCGCTAATTCCTGTGCAGGTACAGATAATCATGTGATCGTCAACATGAATCCTACACCACAGGTTTCTTTTACACCCTGCAATGACATCATCACAACCACCGATGCACAGCCCATCACCCTGAAAGGCGGAGTACCGCTCGGTGGAGTTTATTCCGGTATCGGCGTTAATGCAGGAATATTTTATCCCAGCCTAGCCGGTGCAGGCACATTTACCATCACCTATTCCTATTCCAATACCTGGGGTTGCAGTGCCAACAAGACGAATAATATTACAGTCATCAGTGCAGTTCCTTTTAACTGCGATAATATCCTTACCGACATCCGGGATAACCAGCGATATTCTACGGTTAAATTGGGCACCCAATGTTGGATGGCTGCTAACCTGAATTATGGAACCATTATACCCTCTTCTTCCATGCAGAGGGATAACTGTGTTTCAGAGAAATATTGCTATAACGACAATACCACAAATTGTACTTCATTCGGAGGTCTCTATCAATGGGATGAGCTGATGCAATATGACAATACAGCCGCAGACCAGGGTTTCTGCCCTCCTGCATGGCATATTCCCACTCAAAATGACTGGTTGACTTTGTTTGGATTTTATATCAGCAGTGGATTTGCCGGCAACCCATTGAAATATTCAGGCTATTCCGGGTTCGATGCCTTCCTGTCAGGCACACGGTTCAACAATGTAAG
Organism: Bacteroidales bacterium; assembly: GCA_049520195.1. Taxonomy (GTDB): domain Bacteria; phylum Bacteroidota; class Bacteroidia; order Bacteroidales; family FEN-979; genus FEN-979. The sequence continues at coordinate 17,428 of JBEKQA010000064.1, read as the reverse complement.
CTGGAATTTCAATAATTTTGCAGTCATGTTCTGGACTTCCACTACCGACGGTACCCGTAAAGCCTGGGCTCACGGTATGAATACTTATAATCCAAGCGTATCCGACTACCCCAGCAGCAGAACGCATGCCTTTAATGTAAGATGTATTAAAGATTGATTAGCAATGAAAAATTTCGTATATTTATCAGGTTGAAAGTTATTTTGATTGTAGGAGTATTTCATGGGTAATTAATATCCAACCTCATGAAAACATTTACACCATCTTTAAAATTATCTTCTCTGTTTAGTTTGTTCCCGGGAATTAATAATTTCCTTATTGTTATAGTTTTTGCAATTCTTCTTCCCACCGGAAAGCTAACTGCCCAGCTTACATCAACTTGTCCAAATTCTGATTTTAGCTTAGGAAATTTCACTGACTGGAACGGGTGTTACGGGACTTTTACAATGACAGGTCCTTTTGGCCATCAATTTCCCTTATTAATGCCTTGTATTGATACTGGATTTGCTCAAACATGGCCTTTTCCAGGTAGGAGGCATATAATTATGCGAGGTCCGGGAACTTATGATCCTTATACCTGTGACAGTTTAATAACCGTTTTCCCTGGTGAGTCATATAGTGCCCGATTGGGAGATACTTCGGGAGGGGGTAATGCTGAACAACTAAAATACCAGATCACAGTAAACAATTCTAATTATCTTTTTATATATCGGTATGCAGTTGTATTGGAATCGCCTAATCATCTGTACAATGAGCAACCCGGATTTGAGGTCGCTGTTGAGGATTTATCAGGAAATATTCTTGATTCCACATGCGGATATTATCTCTTTTATGCACCAACGTGTAATAATCCTCCCAATTGCCCTACACCCGGAGGATGGCACTATTGTCCACATGTCGGGTACCAGGGAGATGGATGTTACTGGAAGGATTGGACTACCGTTGGAATGGAACTTACTCCTTATGTTGGACAAACAATCCAAATTGTTTTTACAACACACGGTTGTTCCTTTTCTGCACACCGCGGATATGCATATATTTCGGCTTATTGTAATTTTCTTCAAATCCATACTGCGTTGTGCGAAGGGGATTCCTCGGCAACCCTCATTGCACCGCCAGGATTCAGATATCATTGGAACAATGGTGATACAACGGATACTATTGTGGTTCCCCACCCCATTACCGGAACAACATATACTGACACACTGACCGCTCTCAACGGATGCCGGGTGACTATAACCGATACTCTCACTTATACAATGATACATGCGAATTTTACTCATGGAATTGGCTGTGTCAACCTACCGATACAATTCAATGATTCGAGTTATGTTAATCAGAATAGTGTTACCGGATGGCATTGGGATTTTGGTGATGGGTCTCCGCCTGTAACAGGAAATCCAAATCCTACCCATATTTATTCGACCTCAGGTGATTTTAATGTCACACTGATTTCTTATTCCACCGATGGATGTTCGGATACAATTCAAAAACAGGTTCAAGTCGGTTCTCTTCCTGTTATTACAAACACATCCCTGAGACAAAGAATTTGTAACAACACGAGTACAAATATTGTTCTTACTTCTTCTGTCAGCAATACACTTTACACCTGGACAACCACTGTCAGTTCGCCAAACATTTCCGGGTATTCAGATAATCCTTCGATTCCTGCTCCATTCACAAACCAGACACTTACAAATTCCGGAAATACACTTGACAGCGTAATTTATCATTTCACTCCTTACAGCAACTCTTGTGAAGGAACAACCACTGATTTTACTGTCATTGTTTGTCCTGAACCTTTGCTTCTGACTACACCACTTCAGGAAACCAATTGCGATAGCATTAACACAAATATTCTTTTAACTTCCAATGTAGATTCTGCCCGTTTCACCTGGACCTGTACAGAAAATCCGGGCAACCATCTGAGTGGTTACAGCAATTATACTTCTCCACCAGGAATTCTGAATATCAACCAGGTAATTTATAATTCAGGGTATAATATTGATTCCGTTTATTATCATATTATGGGTAATGCATACGGTTGTAACGGGCCCACTTATATTTACAAAGTTGCTGTTGATCCGTTTCCGGATCTTAGTATATCTCCGTTAAATGAAAGTATCTGTTCAGGGCAGAGTACAAATGTCATTCTTACTTCTCATGTGACAGGAACACTTTTTTCCTGGACATGTATTCCCAGTGGCCCCGGAATTACCGGATATGCTGATAATTCGGTTCCATCTACAACACTCGATCAGCAACTATTCAATTCGACAACTTCTCCTGGAACGGTCACCTATTATATCACACCCCACGCCAATAATTGTGATGGGCATGTTTACAAATACACAGTGACCGTGAATCCCAATCCTGTTGTGACTAATACCGTTAATCCTTCGATTTGCTCGGGTACAACGACGAACATTGTATTGCAATCAAATGTTCCGGGATCTGCTTTTACTTGGACCGCCACCGGCAGTTCTTCGAATATAAGTGGTTTTAGCAATGGCTCCGGACCTGTCATCATCCAGATTTTAATCAATTCGGGAACCAATATTGAAACTGTCATTTATTCCGTTATCGCTTCTAACTATGGGTGCTCCGGAATCAGTACTGATATTACTGTGACCATTTATCCTGTAGCAGATGTGTATTTCACTCCGGCATCCACTACGATATGTTCGGCACAACGAGCCATCTTTACTCTTGCATCCCATGTGACGGGAACAACCTATACTTGGAATGCAATCGGAAGTTCAGGTAATGTAACTGGCTATTCCCCCGGAAGCGGGAACACCATAAGTCAGACACTGAATAATACCGGTGCCTCAATAGAAACGGTGACATATACAGCCTACCCAACCGCCAATGGTTGCCTGGGAACTTCCAACCAGGCGGTTGCTACTGTTGACCCTGTTCCCGTCGTTTCTTATACCCTCTGCACTGATAATATAACGACCATTACGGCTCAATCGATAAAACTAAAAGGAGGAATCCCGCTAGGTGGAAATTATTCAGGGGCAGGTGTTACAGCAAATCTTTTCAATCCTGCAGCAGCGGGAGTTGGAAGTCATACGATCACATATACTTACATAAATTATCTGGGATGTAGTCGTAATGCCACACAGTCCATCACAGTTACTAATGTTCCAGCATTCTTCTGCGGAAATAACCTTACAGACATAAGGGATAGCCTGGTCTATCCAACCGTAAAACTTGGAGCACAATGCTGGATGGCTGCAAACCTGAATTTTGGAACTAATATCTCCTCCACATTAATGCAAAGAGATAATTGTATCAATGAAAAATACTGTTATAACAATAATGTAGCTAATTGTACAAATTATGGAGGTCTTTATCAATGGAATGAAATGATGCGATATGACAGTATGCCTGCCGCACAGGGTTTCTGTCCTCCAGGATGGCATGTACCCACTGAGAACGAGTGGGAGGCTCTTTTCCTGGTTTATATAAGTAACGGTTTTGCCGGCAGCCCATTGAAATATTCTGGATATTCAGGTTTCAATGCATTCCTGAGTGGAACAAGGTTTAATAATGTTAACTGGAGTTTCGCAAATTTTGCGGTTATGTTTTGGACCTCTACTCAGGAGGGTTACAAAAAAGCCTGGGCCCATGGGATGAATACTTATAATCCAAGTGTTTCTTATTACCCAAGCAGCAAAACACATGCTTTCTCCCTGAGATGCATCCAAGATTAATTGATAAAAGGCTGGATCGTGAAAATCGAAGAGATACTTTTTATTCGACTCTTCTGTTTTATTTCTTGTCAAATTTGTTCCTGATGAGAACTTCGAAATCAATACACTCTCTTTTTTTAGTAATTGCATTTATCGTATTGTCTTCTTGTAGTAAAGAAAAGGCAGGACAAGGAATTATGACTTCTGCCTATGGTGATACTAGTAGCCATGATGTTGGAACTGCATGTCTGAGTTGTCATAACAGTGGTGGGTCAAATTCCTATTGGTGGAGCTTTGCAGGAACAGTTTATGAGCCAAATGAATCTGATCTTAATCCTAATGGCACTATTTATCTATTCACTTCGGTCAATGGAACGGGAACTCTTATTGCAGTGCTTCCTATTGATGCAAAAGGTAACTTTTATACTTCAAATCTGGTCAGTTTCTCTTCAGGACTCTATCCGGGTGTGAAAAGTGCTTCAGGAGAAACGCGTTATATGCAATCGTCTACCAAAAGCGGCGACTGCAATTCCTGCCATATCTCCTTAAAAAGGATTATTGTTAATTGACGAATTTCAATTAAATCCCTTGCTTTCGCTTAATTTTTATTGTATCCTTGATGTTAAGGAGGTCTTTAATTTTTACCACGGTTTTAGCCTCATTTTGATGCCAAGAATACTTTTCATAAATTTCTCATTTTCAACTTTTTATTCGGTCTACCTGAGTTGTGTTTACATCCTTCCTTCGTCTCTCATTCGTCCGTCCTTCGCTCTTTCTTTATACGTCCTTCACTTTTCATAAGACCACCCTTTTATTACTTTTGACGTTAATTCCCACTGACTATTATATAGTATCCGTTCCCTCAATCATGAAACAATGATCTAATATGAAACAATTTTTATAACGTTTTAATATACATTACAATTATACTATCTTTGCAATAATCAGGCAACTTTTTTCAGGTAGTTTGTTTTTCAATTCATATGAGAAAACTGTACGTTTGTTTACTTATTCTGCTGTTATCACTATACGGTAGTCGGATATTCGCACAGTTGACCGTGACTCAGGGGGCTGGTCTTCATATGACTCCCATGCAGCTGATTCAATCTATGCTTGTAGGCCAGGGAGTGACTATTTCTAATGTGACATTCAATGGATCTTCTGACTCTATCATTTCAAATCAGATCGGTTCTTTTCAATGCTTGGGTGGAGCATATGCACAATTAGGACTTAGTGGTGGTATAATCATTTCCAGTGGCACAGCAGTTGGAGCCATTGGACCGAATAATAGTACTGATTTTACAGGTAGTATTCCTAATGGACCTGGAGATCCAGACCTATCAATTATTTCAAACGCTACGACTTGGGATGCAGCTGTAATAGAATTTGATTTCGTCCCTTCCTCTGATACTTTGAAATTTTATTATGTTTTTGGTTCTGAGGAATTTATGGAATATTGTAACCAGTACAATGATTCATTTGGCTTTTTTTTGAGTGGACCAGGTATCAATGGGACATTTTCGAATAATAGTATAGATATTGCATTAATGCCAAAAAGTTCTGACTATGTTACAATTAACAATTTATGTAATTCTGTTCCTAGTGAATTATGGCAAAATCCACCAGGAGCACCCTATTTTCAATATGATGCTCTGACTTATGTTTTCACTGCCTGGAGCACTGTACAACAATGTCAGACTTACCACATTAAAATAGCCGTCGCTGATGCGGTGGATCACGCCCTTGATTCTGGAGTTTTCCTTGGTCAGAATAGTTTCTCTGCTACCGGTTTTACAGTCGACAATTCTTTCTCTAACCCTTCACTCGGTGAAGTCGCAATCGCAGGATGTAGTGACGCCAATGTAACCTTCAAGCTACAATCAAATGCAACAAACAATGATACAATCAGATACACCATTGGTGGTACGGCTATTAATGGTGTTGACTATGTTACAATTCCCGATTCAGTTATAATATTTGCAGGGATGGATAGTACATATATTACCATTGATCCTTACCTGGATATAATCCCCACAGGAATAAAAACAGTAGTTCTTGGAATCCTGATGCAAAATTGCAGCGGATCAAACACTTATTATGACACCATATTCATACTTCCTAATTACGCACTCGTAGCCCATCTTGGGAACGACACTACTCTATGCCAGGGACAATCTCTTACACTCAACGCACAACATACCGGTGGACAAGCTCCTTACACTTATCTTTGGAATACCGGTTCGATGCTGCCTCAAATTACTGTAACCCCACCAAATGGAACAAATCTCTATTATGTAGATATAAATGATGCCTGCGGGGCAGTTTCCCGGGATTCAATTATCGTTACGGCATCTCCGAAGCCGGTTATAACGAATGTTAATCTTAACTCATTAGTCTGTTCAGGCTCAGCGACCAATATTATTCCCCAATCCACCGTTCCCGGATCAACATTTTCCTGGACTGTAACCTGTAACGATGTTAACATCTCTGGTTATTCTGCAGGAAGTGGAATGACAATTAATCAGATCCTGACGAATTCTGGAACAACAATAGATACAGTAACTTATCACGTTACAGCAAGTGCATCAGGCTGTCTTTCTGCCACACCTAAAGATTTTAATGTTGTGGTGGTACCCACACCAGACGCATATTTTCAACCAAACGGACAGTCATTCTGCAGTGGCGGAACAACTTCAATATCGATCCTGTCGCACTTACCCGGTAGTACATTCATGTGGACTTATTCTTTAGGTTCATTTAATCTTGGCGGAGCAGTCAATGGAAGTGGCAATCTCATTTCACAAACATTGTTTAATTCAGGATTCACTATAGATACCGTAACTTACCATATCATTCCTTCAAATAGTGGCTGCTCTGGACCATCATTTGACGCAAAAGTCGCAGTTTATCCTAATCCAGATTCGTGGTCTGTACCTGCCACTCAATCATTATGCGGAGGAAGTTCAACAAGTCTTAGTCTTTCTTCAGATGTTACCGGTGCTTCTTTCTCATGGACTGCAATATGCCCCTCACCAAATGTTAGTGGTTATAGCCCGGGAAGCGGTACATCTATTGTGCAGACGATATCAAATTCAGGTACTGCTAGTGCAATTCTAACCTATACTATTACGACAAGTGCAAACGGATGCATCGGAACCGTCCCAACAACAATTTTGGTCACGGTGAATCCGAATCCCCCTGTACTGACCAGTATCACTTCATATTCGATTTGCTCTGGAGGAACGACTAACATTGTGCTTCAGGCAAATCTACCTTCGGCAACTTTTACTTGGACGGCCAGTGGCAGTTCACCCAATGTCTCAGGATATTCCTCAGGATCCGGAAATATAATAAGCCAGAATCTTGTGAATCTTGGATTCAATAATGAAACAGTAACATATAGCGTAACCCCTACTGCTTTTGGCTGCGTGGGCAGTACTACTAATGTTTTAGTCACAGTATTTCCTGTTGCTGACGTTTATTTCACACCAAACGGACAAACCATCTGTTCTGGTACAGCACCTTCCATCAGGCTTACCTCTCATGTGGCAGGTACCAGCTTTACATGGACTGTAGTCGGAAGTTCAGGGAATATATCGGGTTTTGGGCCCGGGACAGGCAACTTGATCAGCCAGGTCCTTACTAATTCAGGGTATCAGGTTGATAGTGCAACTTACACTGTAAATCCATCTGCAAATAGTTGCCCTGGAAATCCAAATAATTTGGTCATCAAGGTGAACCCTCTTGCTATAGTTTCCTTCATACCATGCAATGATATTATTACGACGACTGACGCAACCACAATTACTTTGAAAGGGGGATTACCATTAGGAGGAACGTATTCAGGAACCGGAGTAAATGCTGGGCATTTTAATCCCGGAGCCTCAGGAACCGGATCAAAAATCATAACTTATTCTTACACAAACATATATGGTTGTGCAAACACAGCAACTCTAAACATCACAGTTCTTAATCCTCCACCTTTCTTCTGTAATAATATGGTAACGGATGTCCGGGATAATCAACAGTACCCGACGGTGAAATTAGGCACTCAATGCTGGATGGCTGCCGATTTGAATTACGGTACACAGATTCTTTCCTCATCCATGCAGCGGGATAATTGTACTGCAGAAAAATATTGCCTGAACGATAACTCCGCCAAATGTTCTTCTCTTGGAGGTTTATATCAATGGGATGAATTGATGCAGTTTGAAGCTGTTCAAAGTACCAAAGGATTGTGTCCCCCGGCATGGCATATTCCTTCGGAAAACGAATGGAATGCACTATTCTCACTATATATTAGTAATGGATTTGCAGGCAGTCCGCTCAAATATTCAGGATATTCAGGGTTTGATTTACTTCTTAATGGTATTCGTTTTGATAACAGAACCTGGAATTTCGATACTTTCGCCTCCTTTATTTGGTCCTCTACATCTCAGGGCCCGAACAAAGCTTGGGCTCATGCCATGAACTCAATGGATCCCAGCGTTTCTTACTATCCTGCAAATCGTTCTAACGCATTCTATGTCAGGTGTATAAAAGACTAGAGAATCTTAAATAATTTTAAGACCTTCAGTATATTTTATTTATTAACAACACACTAACATTTCGTATCTCATACGATCTAATTCCCCACCTTTTATATTATCTTTGTCCATAACAGGCAAATTCTTGAAATAGAGATGTCTGGGTATTAACAGATAACTTTCTGGGTAGTTAGATGAGGATCTATTACTTTTTTTTACTGCTCTTACTGTTTTTCTTTAGCAGCAATGTTTTGCTAGCCCAACTAACTGTCATACAAGGGGCAGGTTTAGGAATGACTCCTTTGCAGTTGGTACAGTCTATGCTAATGGGGCCTGGAGCTACTATTTCCAATGTCACCTACAATGGATCTTCTGCAAACATCACCTCCAATCAGATCGGTTCATTTCAATGTATAGGGGGTGCTTATGGACAATTAGGACTGAGCAGCGGAGTGATTATATCCAGTGGTACTGCAATTGGAGCAATCGGACCAAATCTGACAGAATCATTTACAGGCAGCATTCCAAATGGAGCAGGAGATCCGGATCTTACGATACTTGCCGACACTATAACACATGATGCCGCTGTTATTGAATTTGATTATGTGCCTGTTTCGGATACGATTCAATTCAAATATGTTTTTGGGACAGAAGAATTTATGTTTTACTGCAATCAGTTCAATGATCCTTTTGGCATCTTCGTAAGTGGGCCGGGAATCTCCGGGCCATTTTCGAATAACAGTATCGATATTGCATTACTGCCAGGAAACAACAATTATGTAACTGTCAACAATCTTTGCAGTGATACTATCCCTTTATGGTTTAATCCGCAAGGAGGCATATATTTTCAATACAATTATCTGACTTATGTTTTGACCGCCTGGCAAATAATACAACCCTGCCAGACATATCACATAAAAATAGCCATTTCCGATGCTAAAGATTATGCTCTGGATGCAGGTGCTTTCCTGGGACAAAATAATTTCTCAACTGCCGGATTCTCGGTTGGAAATACTTGTACACACCCTGAGCTTGGACACTTTGCGGTCGCAGGTTGTAGTGATGCAACGGTAACGATTCACCTTTTGGCGAATGCAATTGTTAATGACACTATACCTTATACCATTGGCGGTACAGCAGTAAATGGCATCGATTACGCCACTATTTCTGATTTTGTAGTTATTCCTGCAGGATCAGATAGTGCCTTCGTCACTATTAATCCTTTTATGGATATTGTTCCTACGGGAAACAAAACAGTAATATTAGGGTTTCAGACTCTTAATTGCAATGGTGAAACAACTTTCCAGGATACTATTTCTATTCGCCCCAATTACCCACTGATAGTTAACCTAAGAAACGACACCACTATCTGCCAGAATCCTATCACTATTACGGCAAGCCATACAGGTGGACAAGCCCCTTACAACTATTTATGGAATACAGGTTCCATTTTGCCCCAGATAACGGTGACTCCATCCATTGGCCCGAACCTCTATTACGTTGATGTCACTGATGATTGTTCTTCAACCGACAGAGACTCTGTAATAATAACCGCAACGAACAGTCCGGTTATTACAAATACAAACCTGATCTCCTCAGTATGTACAGGATATTCAACGAATATAGTCCTTCAATCAAGTATTCCGGGATCGATTTTTTCATGGACCGCGACATGCGGAGATCCTAATATCTCAGGATACTCAGCTGGAAGCGGACCAACAATCACTCAACCTTTAAATAACACCGGAACGACTATTGATACTGTGACTTATCACGTTTTTGTAACAGCAATAGGTTGTTCATCATCACAACCTAAAAATTTCAAAGTTGCAGTTGCCCCTGTTCCACAGGTTTCCTATACTCTCTGCACAGATGCGATAACAACAACAGACGCTGTTCCTTTCACATTGAAAGGTGGATTGCCCTTTGGAGGAACCTACGCAGGAACCGGCGTCAATGCCGGTCAGTTTAATCCCGGAGCCTCAGGAACTGGATCAAAAACCATAACTTATTCTTACACAAACATGTATGGATGCACAAACGCAGCAACCCTGAATATCACAGTTCTTAATCCTCCACCTTTCTTCTGTAATAATCCGGTAACAGATGTCCGGGATAATCAACAGTACCCGACAGTGAAATTAGGTACTCAATGCTGGATGGCAGCCAATCTAAATTACGGGTCCCAGGTTCCATCATCTTCCATGCAGTGGGATAATTGTATTGCAGAAAAATACTGCCTGAACGATAACTCCGCCAAATGTTCTTCTCTTGGAGGTCTCTACCAGTGGGATGAATTGATGCAGTTTGTAACTGCTCAAAGTACCAAAGGGTTGTGTCCTCCCTCCTGGCATATTCCTTCGGAAAACGAATGGAATGAGCTATTCTCACTTTATATTAATAACGGATTTGCGGGCAGTCCGCTTAAATATTCCGGATATTCCGGGTTTAATGCACTTCTTAACGGCATCCGGTTTGATAACAGAAACTGGGATTTCGACACATTTGCGTCTTTCTTCTGGTCTTCTACATCCCAGGGGTCTTATAAGGCCTGGGCTCATGCCATGAACTCAATAAACCCCAGCGTATCCTATTACCCTTCAAACAGATCTAATGCTTTTTACGTCAGGTGTATAAAGAACTAGATCGCATTCCCCGGCTTTAAAATATTTCTTGTATCTTTGCCTAGAAGGTCCATTTAAAACAGTTAGAATCAATATTCATGAAGATCCTCCTGATTGAAGACGAAAAAGAGCTTTCTTCTGCTATTCAATCATACCTGACAAAAGGTAACTATTTATGCGAGACTGCCCTGACGTATCAAAGTGCCGTCGAGAAGATCAACCTTTACCAGTACGATTGTGTGATTGTAGATATAACATTACCGGATGGAAATGGATTAAGTATCATCCGTGAGTTGAAAAAAGAGAATATCGATACCGGGATCATTATCATTTCAGCAAAAAATTCATTAGATGATAAAATTGAAGGGCTCGATATAGGTGCCGACGATTATCTTACCAAACCTTTTCATCTGTCAGAGCTTAATGCCAGAATTAAATCCATCATACGCCGTAGAAACTTCGGTGGTACAAATGAGATCATCCTGAATGAGATCAGAATCGTTCCTGATCAGATGCAGGTTTTTATCAACGATACTGAGATCATCCTTACTAAAAAAGAATTCGATCTTCTGATGTTCTTTCTCTCAAATAAAAACCGTGTCCTTACGAAAGAATCTATTGCGGAACATTTGTGGGGAGAAGAAATGGATATGGCAGATTCATATGATTTCATTTATACCCATATTAAGAACCTGAGAAAGAAAATGCTGGAGAACAAAGGACATGATTATATTCAGACTATTTACGGGATGGGTTATAAATTCCTTGCCACATGAATTTGCTGACACGTTCATCGCTAAATTATATCTTCTTTTCCGTTGTAGCCTTTGTAATCGGGGGTATCATCTTTTATAATGTGGTAAAGACTGTCTTTTACCGGCAGATTGATGAGACTCTCAAGACCGAAAAAAAGTTGATCGAAGGACAAATTGACTACTCCGATACCCTTCCCGACTTTCGTCAGGTTTTTAGTCATATGATTGAAGTTACCGTTTTCAATTCCCGTATGAAAAAATTTGAATTTATTAAGGATACGGTACTTTATGATAAAAATTCAGACAAGTTGGTACCTGTCCGCCAGTTGATATGCGAAAATACCTCCATTCAGGATCAGGGATACATCATCAGTATCTCAAAACCCCTGGCGGAAACCAATAAAATGATCAGGACCATTGAGATAGCTTTGATTTTGCTTTTTTTCTCATTGACCGGACTACTCATCTTTGTGAATTATTTTATCTCGAAAAGTATATGGATTCCCTTTAATAAAACACTCGAGAACTTAAAGAATTTTGACATAGGGAAAGATGAACCCCTTGTTTTGACTGAGACCAGGATCCATGAGTTCAGGTTGTTGAATAAGACCCTTGACCGGATGGCAAAAAAGATGCGTCGTGATTATTTCAATCTGAAGGAATTCAATGAAAATGCATCCCATGAGATGCAAACACCGCTGGCCATCATCAAATCAAAACTGGAATTGTTGATCCAGGGGGAGGGTCTGGATGAGGAGCAGATCGGTATGATCAACTCCGTTTATGAGGCTTCAACCAGGATGTCCCGACTTAACCAGGGCTTGTTACTGATCTCAAAGATCGATAATAACCAGTTTCATCATACCGAGAAAGTAGATCTTCAGAAAATAATGGAAAAAACGCTGGAGCATTTTGAAGAGATCATCAACCTTAAGAAAATAAGGATAATTCACCACTTTAACAGGACTGCGTGCCCTCGAATGAATCCGATTCTAGCAGAAATCCTGATTTCTAACCTCATCAGTAACTCGATCCGGCACAATATTGAAGAAGGAGAGATCATGATCATTATGAATTCGGGAGGATTCGAAATAACCAATACGGGCCATCCCACTACAGTACCTCCTGATGAATTGTTTCGCCGGTTCAGAAAATCAGATATTAAGTACGAGGTCAAAGAAAATATTCATCAGATAAAGCTTAATATAACCCGTTCCGATAAAAACCCAACTTTGGATGGAGATGAGTCGGTATAAGAAATACATTCCTTTTTGAAAGATTTGACAGTGCCTTTGTTGTCTAAGTAAAGGAATCGAAATCCTTAATTATTCTGCGTTTTCTTCAGATTTAAAACAGATTCCTTTTTGATTTTTGCATTTGTAAGAATGCATGTTTTACACAAAAGCTTTACGGAAATGAAAAAAGGATTCGTTCTGATACTTGCCATATTACTAATGTCATTCACATTTTCTCAAACAAAAACTGAGATTAAACAGGGTGATATCTCAAAAGGTATCTCTACCTATATCGCGAAAAACTTTTCCGGTTACAGCATCGAGAAGGCATTTAAGGTGGTAAATAAGGGCGCAATCTCCACTGAGGTAAGAATTTCCAAGGGCGCAGAGGAACTGGCACTGACATTTGATAAAGATCTTAAACTCATTAAAAAAGAAGCAATTAAGCCAGATATGAAGATGCCACCTGCGAAGGAAGGAAAACAACCTTTACCTCCGGTTAAAAAATAGTATTACCCTGAGATAACAATCAATTTTATCCCTAAAACGACAGTATTCTTCTCACTTACAATTAGGTTTAGTATGCATCCTGATCTCTAATTCTTTGTTCCTGAATAATTATCCAATTTAATCAATCGAACAGGCTCAATTACCTTTCATTTATCTGCAATGCAAAACCAAAGTCTAATATTTAATGACTAACACTTGTACGATATTGACTATTTTTGAACCATGAAACCCTCCTTTCTGTTTTTTGCATTTCTTCTTATTCTATTTTCCTGCAAAAGGGAGCAAAAAGAAGCCAATTTCAGGATCGAGGGGCAATTTTCCAATTCAAAGGGTGATAAAGTTCTGCTTTGTGAGATGGGGGTAAAAAATGTTACTACACTCGATTCGGCTGTCATAAACAAAGATGGAAAGATAATTTTATCGTATGCAATAGATCAGCCGGGATTTTACATTTTGAAATTCTCAACGGGAGGAAGACAGATCCTAGTAATGAATAGCGGAGCGAATATTCAGATCAAAGGGGATCTGATGATGCCAACCTGTGATTTTATTATTACCGGTTCGAATGATTCTCAATTGCTCCAGGATTTCTTTAAGGCTACTTCGGGAAACCAGCAAAGGATTGATTCCATAAAGAGGGTGCTTTCGATGCATGAGGGATCTGATGATTTTCTTCGGTACAGTATGACTGCGGATTCCATGTTTTCATCAATTTCTGCTAACCAGAAGATTATCGAGAAGAAATTTATAGATCAGAATCCTAATTCATTAGCTTCCCTGATCGTGCTGAATTATGCATTCGGACCGAAACCGGTTCTTACCATGGAAGACGACCTGCCATATTATGTGAAGCTGATGAAGTTGTTCCGGACCTTTCCTGAAAACAAACATGTCCAATTTCACATAGAAAGGGTTAATCTTTTCATTAACAATCTTAAAAATCCTGAGCATTGAATCATTCAATCAGAACAGAAATAGTCGTAAGTTTGGCTGAAATTTAAAAGAATGCAGGGTAAAATATATTTTGCTTCCGATTTTCATTTCGGCATTCCAGACAGGAAGAGTAGCCTCGTGAGGGAAAATCTATTCACCAGTTGGCTTGAAGAAGTCAGCAAGGATGCTTCTGAGATATACCTGATGGGAGATCTTTTCGACTTTTGGTTTGAATATAAGACTGTGATCCCGCGTGGATATGTAAGGTTACTAGGGAAGCTTGCAACTATCGCCGATTCAGGAGTAAAAATTCATCTCTTCAAGGGTAATCATGACATGTGGGCATTTGACTACCTCAACACAGAGCTTAACATTGAAATCCACCGCGATCCCGAATTTAAAAGTTTTACCGGTAGCCTCTTTTACCTTGCTCACGGTGACGGATTGGGACCCGGGGATTATGGTTATAAATTTATCAAGAAAGTTTTCCAGAACAGGTTCAACCAATGGTTATTCAAATGGATACATCCGGATCTGGGAATCAGAATTGCCTTATTCTGGTCGCGGCAAAGTCGGTTTGCAAACCTTATTAAAGAAGAAAAAAGCCTGCATGACAAAACCTTGATTGAATCAAGGCTCATGGTTCATTCCAAGAAGATACTGGAATCGAATCCGGAAGTGAGGTATTTTATTTATGGACACTGGCATTTCCCCACTGATATGCCGCTCACTGAAAAATCACGACAAATTACACTTGGAGACTGGATAACTCACTTTACATACGGAGTGTTTGACGGAGATCGATTTCAGCTATTAAAGTATGAATAAAAAAAAGAAGCTGTATTTTCGCAAAGACAGCTTCTTTTCAACAAAATGTTGTTAAAATTATGCCGGGTGAATTGCTTCTACTGGGCATACATCTGCACATGCTCCACAATCTGTGCAAACCTCCGGGTTAATTTTATAAATGTCTCCTTCCGAGATTGCCTCAACGGGGCATTCGTCTATGCACGTTCCGCAAGCTGTGCAATCCTGATTAATCTGATAAGCCATGATTTAATTGATTTTATAGTCTGCTCAAAGCAGGCAAGGTTAATAATTTCAATTCTGGTGCAAAGATACAATTTTTTAGAATATCAAGTTTTTAATCGAAAAACCATTCATTTCCTTATACCATACAGCCTAATTTACTACCTTTGCAGTCCTAAAATTTAATCGAATTATGGCTAAGAAAAAAAGAAATGTTGTTGAGAAAGAGTCGGTGGTTGTTAAATTTGTTGGCGATTCCGGTGACGGCATGCAACTTTCCGGCGATATGTTTTCAGAAGTAGCGGCACTGGCAGGCAACGACCTTGCTACATTCCCCGATTTTCCTGCAGAAATACGTGCACCCCAAAATACCATTGCAGGTGTCTCAGGATTCCAGATGCACATGGGAAGTTCAAAGATCTATACTACGGGAGACCTTGTAGATGTTCTTATTGCAATGAATCCGGCTTCATTGAAAGCAAACCTGAAATGGGCTAAAAAAGGAGCCACAATCCTTACAGATACGGATGCATTTGATGAAAAAACAATTGAAAAGGCCGGATACAAGACCGATCCTCTTCAGGATAATTCTCTTGACAGCTTTAATCTGATTAAAGCACCCATGACGACTCTGACGAAAGAGAGTTTGAAAGATAAAGGAGTTGACAATAAAACAGCAGAACGCAGCAAGAATATGTTTGCGCTGGGTATGCTCTATTTTATCTTCAACCGTGATCTGAAATCGTCATTTAATTATTTTGAAAAGAGGTTTAAAAAGAAGCCTGAACTTATAAATATCAATAAGATCGTGCTACAGGCAGGATATAATTATGCTGATACGATAGAAGCGCTGGAATCAGTGATCCAGGTATCCCCTGCCAAAATGGAAAAAGGACGCTATCGTAACATCACCGGGAATATAGCCACTGCCTGGGGGTTACTTGCTGCTTCAGAAAAATCAGAGCGACCTCTATTTCTTGGTTCCTATCCTATAACCCCGGCTACTGAGATCCTGATGGAGCTTTCGAAGCATAAATCATTGGGAGCCAAAGTATTTCAGGCAGAAGATGAGATTGCCGGTATCTGTTCTGCCATCGGGGCAAGCTATGCAGGGTCGCTGGCATGTACTTCCACCTCCGGGCCCGGTCTTTCCCTGAAAAGCGAAGCCATAGGGCTTGCAGTAATGACCGAACTTCCGCTGGTCATTGTTGATGTGCAGCGTGGAGGTCCATCGACAGGACTTCCAACCAAATCAGAGCAATCTGATCTATACCAGGCTTTGTTCGGACGTAATGGAGAGTGCCCTGTCATTGTAATTGCCGCTTCCACTTCTGAGAATTGTTTCTATTATGCTTATGAAGCAGCAAAACTTTCCCTAGAACACATGACACCTTGTATCCTACTGACGGATGGGTATCTCGGATTCGGGTCAGCACTTTTCAAGATCCCGAAAATGGCTGATATGCCTCCCATTAATCCACCCATTGCAAAAGCTAATGACCCCGATTATAAACCTTTCAAAAGAGATCCAGAGACCCTGGTGCGCCAATGGGCCATCCCGGGAACAGAAGGTTTACGTCACAGGGTTGGTGGACTGGAAAAAGAAGATATTATAGGAATTGTCTCAACTGACCCGTTGAACCATCAGAAGATGGTCGATTACAGGAATGCAAAAGTTGAGAAGGTTGCTGATTTTATTACCTTGCAGGAGATTGACGGAAATACTAAAGGAGATTTACTTGTGGTAAGTTGGGGCGGGACTTATGGAGCAGTTCATTCGGCTGTAAAGCAATTGCAGAATGAAGGCAAAACGGTAAGCCACGCACATTTCCATCACATCATGCCGCTGCCCAAGAATACAGGAGAAGTTTTGTCAGGATTCAAACGGGTCCTTGTATGTGAACTAAACAGCGGACAATTTGTCAATTATCTCAGGATGAAATATCCCGGATATGAGTATCACCAATTTAACAAGGTCCAGGGATTACCGTTCATGATCAATGAATTAACTGAAAAATTTAATCAATTGCTGGAGGACAAATAAAATGGCAGAATTCGTAAATATGACTGTTGAGCGTTCGAACGTTCAACTTACCAAACCAGATTTTGAAAGCGAC
>JBEKQA010000063.1:0-15950 GCA_049520195.1 Bacteroidales bacterium | reverse complement strand
TCTTTCATCAAAATTGGTCAATTTATCCGCATCTCCAAGTCTTTTGCCCAAAGAAGTCTATCTTCGACAGAATATTGCCAGGGAGCACCGTTATTTTCAATATTACTGAAAGTAGCTTTCAGCATTCCAGGAACATTTCCTTCCTCCATGACAAGATAACGTCTCATATCAACTATGAGAGTGGGATGATTAATACTGATTGGGCATTCCCTTGCACATGCGTTACAAGTTGTGCAAGCCCAAAGCTCTTCCTCAGAAATATAATCACGAAGGAGTGATTTATGATCATCGTAGGTTCTCCCGGATTTCAACATACCCGGACCTTTTTCCCTCATACGGGCTCTCGCATCCATGATAATCTTTCTGGGAGATAATTTTTTTCCAGTAATATTTGCCGGACAGACAGAAGTACATCTTCCGCATTCGGTACAAGCGAGTGAATCCAGGTAATTTTTCCAATTAATATCTTCGACATCTTTTACCCCAAAGCGTTCTACAATTGCTGGTTGATCAGCAGGAGCAAAAGTAGCATTGGGATCCATCATTAATTTTACTTCTTTCGTAATACTCTCCATTGTAGGAAGTTTTCCAAGAGGCTCTAATCTGGAGAGGAAAACATTAGGAACTGACATAAAGACATGAAAGTGCTTTGAATATGGCAGGTAATTGGCAAAGAAAAAAATGATGAGTATATGTGACCACCAAAAAAATTGGTACCAGAATGTACAAGCCGAAGATGATGTGGGCGCAAAAAAACCTAGAAAAATTTTACTAACCGGGTATACGCCAGCAATAGGTTCATTATTTATCGTCTTTATCCCCATGTATAAAATATTCATTCCTTGCAATGAAACCATCAGAAAAAGAATCAGGAGTAAGGCAATTTTTGCATCAATATGGGATATAGATTTCATCTCTATTCCTTCAAACCTCTTAATATGTAAGAAGAAGCGCCGTCCAAGAAAAAGAATAATGGCAAGCCCCACAATGAGAGCAAAGATATCTCCAGATCCTATTATGAAATTATAAAAGCCATCCAACCCCTTTAGAATACGTTCTGTTCCAAAGAGACCATCAATTACCATCTCAATCGAACCAAAGAGGATAACACAAAATCCCCAGAATACTAAAGCATGCAATGGGCCTATGAATGGTTTCCGAAGAATCCTAGTCTGGCCAAATGCGACGGCGAACATTAACTTGAACCGCTTTAGAAAATTTTTAACCGGGAAGGTCTTTCTTGTAAGCAGGAAAAACCTTACTATCCGGATTATAGTGTATGCAAAGACTGCCAGAGTAACAAGTAAGAAAAAAGCAAAAACGTACTGTTTGACCATATTAAATCAGATTAATCCTAAATCTACACGAACAATAATACTCGTAAAGCAGGGCTAATGCAGTTATTTACTTTTTAATTCTTTTACTGCATCAATGAGTTTGGGAAGTATTTTTGCTGCATCACCAACGATACCATAACGTGCAGCTTCAAAAATCGGTGCATCTTTATCGGTATTGATTGCAACGATGCATTTTGAAGAACTGACACCAGCTAAATGTTGTGTTGCGCCCGAAATCCCAATAGCAAGATAAAGATTCGGAGCAATAATTTTACCTGTTTGTCCGGTATGTTCATCATGCGGTCTCCAACCTTCGTCAGAAACGGGGCGGGAGCATGCAGTAGCTGCATCCAGTAAGCCAGCGAGTTCGATCAGGGGTCCCCAATTATCCGGTGATTTCATTCCACGGCCACCAGAGACGACCACTTCTGCATCGGTTAAAAGGATTTTACCGGTTTGTTTCTGAACTTCTTTTATCTGCGTCTTAACCGAACCTGGCTCTAATGTCACGTTTACATTCAATATTTCAGGCTCGACAGGATTTTCAATTAATTCAAATGAATTCTGTGAAAGGGTTATAATTTTTTTCTCTGAGCGGATCAAAACATCTGCAAATGCATTGCCAGAATAGACCTTCTTATAAACAACAAAGGGGGCCGTGCTGATAGGAAGTCCTGTCACGCCTGATCCCAGGCCTGCTTTCATTCGAACAGATAGTCTGGGTGCAATAGCTTTCCCTGTAATATTATTAGAAAGAATAACAACATCAGCATTTTCTTTCCCAGCTACATCAACAAGAATATTTACCCAGGTTTGGTTATCCAAAACATTTAATCCTTCTCCATTTACATGGATAATTTTTGATGCACTATATTTCCCCAATCTTCTTAATTCGTCATCTGCAATTGTTCCAATCGTGGCAGCGACAACTGAAGTATTCAGCATTTCAGATAATTTCACTGCATAGGAAACCAATTCGAAGGAGAGTTTTTTAAATTTACCGTCCCAATTTTCTGTAAAGACAAGAACTGACATATTATTTTCTGTTTGTTTAAAATTTAAATGATTTTAGCTTCATTCTGTAACATCTCAATAAGCTGTCCGGGCTGCTCAGGATCAACAAATTTGCAAGCTGCATGGGGTTTTGGTAATTCATATTTTTTAACCTCTGTCATGAGCTCTATAGAAACAGGTTCTGAAACTTTAAGAGGTTTTGTACGGGCCATCATGATCCCACGCATTGCTGCTATTCTTGGTTCTTTGGCAATACCTTTCTGAACGATAGCAACAAAAGGTGAAGGAACAGTAAGGATCTCTTTACCTCCGTCCAACTCGCGATTAATAATGACCTGGTCATTTTCAATATTCAGAGAAGAAACAGCCGAAACAGACGGTATGTCCAGGAACTCAGCCAACATCCCTCCTACTGTCGAGCCGTTGTAATCACTTGATTCAATTCCACAAAGAATAATATCATAAGGATTAATTTTTATCACTTCAGCCAATTGGGCAGCGACAAAATAGGCATCCAGGGATTCCGCATTAATTCTTATGGCATCATCGGCTCCGATTGCAAGAGCTTTGCGGATTGTAGGCTCAGATCCAGCAGGACCGACATGAGCCACGGTAACCTGTTGGATACCATTAGCAGGGTTATCTTTTAACTCCAATGCGCGGGTAAGTGAGAGCTCATCCCATGGATTTATTATCCATTGAATCCCGTTCGTATCGAGTCTGGTAAAATTATCGACAAACTTGACCCTTGTAGTTGTGTCAGGAACATTACTAATACAAACCAGTATTCTCATTGATAAAGGTGTTTATAAAACATAAAGAAAATTTATCTTTTCAGGGGTGCAAAGATAAAAGAAAATTGATTAGGACCCCTGAAATCAAGATTCCTCATTGAGGGATTTGTTGTATTGAGTCATCGCCTTAAGGCTCATGGCCATGCTGGAGAATCCGCCGTCATGAAAGATGTTTTGCATGGTTACTTTCCTACTTAGGTCAGAAAAAAGAACAACAGAGAAATCTGCACATTCTTCAGCTGTGGCATTTCCTAATGGAGACATACGATCAGTAAAATCAACTAGGCCATCCATTCCTTTAATAGCATTTCCAGCCGTTGTTCTGGTTGGAGATTGAGATATCGTATTAATACGAACATTCTTCTCCCTTCCATAGATATAGCCGAAACTTCGTGCAATAGATTCGAGCATTGATTTTGCATCTGCCATATCATTATACCCTACCAAGGTTCGTTGTGCAGCAATATATGTAAGTGCGAGAACTGATCCCCACTCATTAATCGCATCCATTTTCTTGGCTACCTGTAACATCTTATGAAAAGACAATGCAGAAATATCAATTGTTTTCATAAAATAATCGTAGTCGAGGTCATCATAATCCCGTGATTTACGAACATTCATAGACATCCCAATAGAATGGAGCACAAAATCAATTTTCCCATTAAAGATTTCCATAGAACGCCTGAAAACGTTCTCTAAATCTTTTACACTTGTAGCATCTGCTGGTATTATTTCAGCATGGCATTGTTCAGAAAGTATTTTGATTTCACCAAAACGTAAGGCAACCGGGGTATTTGATAATGTGAATTCAGCCCCTTGTTCATAAGCCTTTTCTGCAATCTTCCAAGCGATAGATTTACTATCCAGAGCTCCAAAGATTATTCCTTTTTTTCCATCTAATAATTGACAAGCCATACTTTTAATATTAAAAGGTGACCATTAATTCAGCAGTTCTTTTGCAGTCTTAAGGGCTGCATCGGAAACTTTTTCATTACTCAACATTTTCGCAATCTCATGAACCCGTTCTTTTTGATCCAATTTTTTCAATTGAGTCCTGGCAGTTTTCCCCTCATCAGATTTATAAACCCAATAATGTGTTTGTCCTTTCCCCGCAATCTGAGGAAGATGTGTAATGGCAATAACCTGCATAGTCTCGCCAATCTTTTTCAAAATATCTCCAACTTTTCCAGCCACCTCACCGGAAACCCCACTATCGATTTCGTCAAAAATTATTGTTGGTAAGAGGTTTTTCTGGGAGATCAGTGATTTTATACTCAACATAAGCCTGGACAGCTCACCTCCAGAAGCAATCCTGGCAATTTCACTCATTGCAATTCCTTTATTGGCGCTAAACAAGAAGCGGACAGTATCCAATCCATCAAAAGTTAAATCTTCAAGCTGATCCAACTCAATTTTAATCTGTGCATCCTTCATGCCCAACCTGATAAGGGTTTGGACAATTTTCTCTTCAAGATCGGGTATTACTTTTCTACGATTCTCCGAAAGTTTCTTAGCTTCTTTGAGGAGTTGTTCCCGAGCCTGTTTTTGTTTCTCATTAACCATCTGGATACTGGCTTCAAGTGAGCTGATCTCCTGCAACTTACCACTAATTTCCTCCTTCACAGTTATCAACCCTTTAATATCGGGAACATTATGTTTCTTTTCAAGACGGTTGATCATATCGAGACGAGCCGTCAAGTTAATGATCTCTTCAGGATCAACTTCAATTTCCTGTTCAATTTTTTCCATACCTGCTGAGATATCGCGCAAGTCAATCTGATTACTTCTCAACCGGTCACTAATTTCTACCAAGGAATTATGAAAACGCGAAAGGTTATGCGTAATATTTGTAATTTCTGAAAGCCGGTCGGTTATATTCTGATCTCCTAAAGAAAGGATATTCAATGCATTGTATAAGCCAGATTTTATTTCCTCGGCGTGTGAAAGAATATCGAGGCGCTGTTCCGTTAATTCTTGTTCTCCTTCGACCAATTTAGCTTTCTCCAGCTCCTCCCAAAGAAATTGATAATAATCATTATCCTTCTTTATCTGAGTTTCTCTACTGATCATTAGTACCAGGTCTTTTTTTAGCTGAGAAAAATGAATAAAGCTATTTCTGTATTGCGGAAGTAATTTAATATTATCCGAGTAGTTATCCAATATGGCTAATTGAAAGTCAACGTCATTAAGCGTAATTACCGAAAACTGAGAATGGATATTAACAAGATGATCCCCAATATCTTTCATGAGACCAAGATTCACCGGTGTATCATTGATAAATGCTCTAGACTTTCCATTCTGAAGTATTTCTCTGCGAAAGATGACGGTATCATCATAATCGAGTTCATGTTCCGAAAAGATATCTTCAAGATTATAGTCTTTAATGGCAAAAGTGCCTTCGACTATACATTTTCTTGATTTGTCCAATAATACAGAGACATCACCACGATTTCCAAGAATCAGAGATAGAGCTCCCAATAAGATTGATTTTCCCGCACCGGTTTCGCCGGTAATAACAGAAAAGCCTTCTGAAAAGTCTATCTCAAGATGATCTATCAAAGCATAATTTTCTATAATCAGTTTGGAGAGCATATTCTTTCTCTTAACTTTAATGATTCACAAAAATAAGATAAAAGGATCACTTCCCGCTTAAAATCGTCTGATACTTTGAGCCGTTTGCCGGGTCAATTTCTTTGAGGATATTAACAACATTAGTCTTTTCCATCGGAGGAACCCGATCATCTGAATAGATGTTGATGAACTCATCACGCTTTGCATCTGTAATCAGTTGAAGGGCAAAAAGAGTAGGTTGAGCATCATATATCGTTTTCAGGAGGTTAATACTTTCTGTAATTACATCTCTTCCCTGCTCAGGTTTTTCATACATCTGATCAAGGCCAAGTCTATGGAACCGATACGAAAAATCGCGAAGGTCATTGTATGCGGGATTCAGACAGTTTTCAACCAACCAGAATCTATTCTTTTGACTTTCATAACCTTTCCAACCTGTTTCCTGGGCATTTTGTGCCGAATTTACAATGGATTGAGCTTTATCATAGAAAGGTCCACCTCCATCCAATGAATAAGAATCAAAGTAGAAACCCAGAAAAATATTAGCATAGTAAGCCAAAACTGAAGTAAGGTTTGATGAAAAAGTTCCTTCTGAGTAATCCAGAGGCTGGTATTCAACATAATGAAACTGAAAATCCTTGTCGATCCAATTCAGGAGAACAGAATTGTAAGCTGAATTGTAAATCGGGCGACGAAGGACGAGGTTAATTGTACCTTTAAAGTCGTCGGCGCTCATTCTATCAGTAACAGTTATAAGTATTGTACATTCAATACGTTCTTCCATCCTGAAATTATAGTTCGACCATTTCCTGTTATTCATGAACTCATATATTGCACCTTGCAATGTTTCAAATACACGTTTATCTGTACCTGAAATCTGAGGTGCTGTCACGGAAACCTGGCACATCAACTCCTGGCTAAAGGAATGAACAGAAAGAAGGGAAAGTGCTACTATGATCAGGATCTTCTTCATTTCTATTACAATTAAAAAATCAGGCCTTTTTAGGTTGGTCAATCAGTTTGCTTATAACATCAAGAATATCGACCGCAATTTCTTTTTTATCTTTTAGTTCAGTTTCTATAAGCGTACCTTTTTTACCAATGATTTTCACTTTATTGGTTGGGACTTCAAAACCTGCGCCTTTAACATCCAATGAATTCAAGACAATGAGATCAAGATTCTTTTGTTTCAATTTCTTTTCGGCATATTGCACTCCATCACCAGATTCGAGTGCAAAACCAACCAATAACTGATTCTTTTTCTTTTGCTTTCCCAGCTCTTCAAGAATATCAGTAGTCTTTTTAAGACCAAGTGAAATCGTTTCTTCCTTCTTTTTAAGCTTCACCTTTGATACCTCGGCCGGAGCATAATCTGCAACAGCAGCGGCCATGATAATAATATCCGCAGACTTAAAACCGGCCTTGCAAGCCTTATACATTTCTGCAGCAGAGACGACACTTTCGTAAGAAATGTCAGGATTGACAGCTTGTAAATGTGTAGGGCCACTAATAAGGATAACCTTTGCTCCTCTTTTTAAAGCTTCTTCAGCAATGGAATAACCCATTAACCCAGAAGAGTGATTCCCGATATATCTCACAGGATCAATAGCTTCATGAGTAGGACCCGCAGTTACGAGAATAGTTTTACCATTAAAATCCTTAGTTCTATTAAAAAAAGACTTTAATAACAATAAGATATTTTCCGGTTCTTCCATTCTACCCGGGCCTGACAGTCCGCTAGCCAATTCACCGACCTGAGGTCCAAGAATTATATTGCCATAAGAACGTAAGATCCTGATATTACTTTGGGTTGAAGGATGCCTGTACATATCGAGATCCATAGCAGGAGCAATAAAAATCGGACATTTTGCCGATAGGTAAGCTGTGACCAGAAAATTATCAGCAATCCCATGGGCCATTTTCCCAATGGTGTTGGCTGTAACAGGAGCAAAAATCATTGCATCAGCCCAAGAACCAAGTTCGACGTGGTTGTTCCATTCGCCGGTCCTGTCATTAAATGGGTCGATAACAACATTTGCACGGGAAAGAGTAGAAAGTGTTAATGGGGTGACAAAATTTGTCGCAGAGGGAGTCATGATCACACGTATCATTGCCTCTTCCTTAATAAGTAAACGAATGAGGAAGGGTATTTTGTAGGCAGCAATGCTTCCTGTAATACCTATGACGATTTTCTTCCCTTTCAGCATCCAGTTTACCTTTTAAATTAAAAGTCGTCTTGATGTTCTTTATGAGGGTTCCTGAAAAACACCTCACCATTCAGATATTCATGAATAGCGATAAGGGTTGGTTTTGGAAGATGTTCGTAGTATTTAGCAATTTCAATTTGTTCCCTGTTTTCAAAAATTTCCTCAAGGTTATCAGTAGTGGAAGTGAATTCGGAAATTTTTTGTTTCAATTCTTCCTTCATTTCGAGTGAGATCTGGTTAGATCTTTTAGAAAGGATTGTTACAGTTTCATAAACATTGTTGGTTCCTTTCGTAAAATCCTCGATATTTCGGGTAACTGCAATGGTTTCCGTTTTTACCTTTTTATAATCCATCTTCTTATTTTTTATTAATATTCGTGGGTTTCTTTTGGTTTTTTTCTCCTAATAAGTCAAGTTCTTTCTGGGATTTCTCCTTCATCATGTTTGCTTCAGGCATATAATGACTTGAAGGATATAAAGTTGCTAAATCATTATATGCAGTAAATGCTTTCTGAAGTCTTTCGGGTTTCCTAGGATCAATGCTTTGTATACCATATTTATAGTAGCATTTCAAGATGTTAAACATGATCTCTTCTTTTCTCTGTGTTTCAGGATAATCTTTAAGGATATTGTTGAAACAGGTGACAGCTGCTATATAGTCCTCCATTCTGAAGTACAACATGGCAATTTTATAATCTTTGGTTTCCAGTTTTGCCCTCATTTTATCAATAAGGTCGTTACATTCCGGAAGGCGTTTGCTTTCCGGGTAACTATTGATGAAAGCCTGAAGTTCTTTAATGGCATCTTTAGTCGTAGTTTGATCGAGGCTATATTCAGGTGAGTTCAAGCAATTACAATATGCACTCATAAAGGTGCACTCTTCAGCTTCCCGAGTATTAGGAAAATTTGAGCCGAACCTTTTAAAATAGTATGCGGCCATAGTATAGTCCTTAGAATAATAGTAACTGTATGCCTGATCATAATAGATCTTCTGAGCTTTATCAGTGGCACGCATGACGCCCATCAATTGATCAAAAAGTTGCAGAGCTCTCGAATAATCTTTATCAGCATAAAGTTGTAATGCAGTATTATATTTCTTCTCGGTATCATCACTTTTGAGTAGTTTCGAAAATGTGCAAGAATTAGAAAGGAAAATAAATAATGACAAGCAAAAGAAGAGGAAACCCTTTTTCATGGTGCAAAAATACAATTTTTACCTTAAAAATAATAATATTTTCTTAAAAGAGAATGATGAAGACCGTCATGGATGCCTTGAACTAAGGCATTTGAATATTTTATAACGGAATCATGATCATATTAGTATGCTATCATAGTATTAACTAAAGCTTTCTTTGTAATTGAGATATTATTCAGTTTCAATATTTAATCAGGTATTAAGAAATCAGTAATTAGCAACACTAAGATTGAATTCTGAGAGAAAAAAGGATGAAAGAAAAGTTTATCATAAACGAACAAAAAACGAAGGATGAACGAACAAAGAACGAAGAAAGGATGAATTCTGAATAAGGGAAAGTTATCTAATCATAAACCATTATGGCAATTATCGTAGTACTGAAAAAAATCATAAACTGTATAATAAAATTCAAGATTTAAGAGTGTTTTAATATGTTAAAAATTATTATAGTCAAGTTTCCAAGTATGAACACCTCGATGCAACATTCTGATACATAAGAGAAATCAGTTTTAATATCAGGAATTGTTCAAGAATCTGGATAACATTAATTTGCTAATCCATCCTAAAAAAGTAATTTTGCCCTGTTTTTAAATGAGACTTATTTTTTATATCAGGAAGACAGAAGAAGGTTAATTATTATTTACAAACCGGTGAATAATGTTCATTTTTAAAGAATTACAACAATAATCCTATCGTTAAACTCATAAAACCAGATTCACGTGGATATTTTTGAAAAAGTAATTGCAAACAAAGGGGCTCTTGGCCTATATGCAGACCAGGGTTACGGGTATTATTATTTCCCTAAACTAGAAGGGCAGATTTCCAATAAGATGATCTTTAAAGGAAAAGAGTGCATTGTATGGAGTTTGAATAACTATTTAGGTTTAGCCAATAATCCGGAGGTCAGGGAAGCGGACGCAAAAGGTGCGGCTGATTGGGGGATGGGATATCCAATGGGAGCCAGAATGATGTCAGGACAGACAGAATACCATATGGAACTGGAACGTCAACTGGCTGATTTCGAAGGAAAAGAATCTGCTTATCTTTTGAATTTTGGCTACATGGGGATGGTATCAATTATAGACTCCATGCTTGATCGGCATGATGTTGTTGTTTATGATTCTGAATCACATGCATGTATTCTTGATGGCTTGCGACTTCATATAGGGAAACGATTTGTTTACTCCCATAATGATATGTCTAGTTTTGAGAAACAACTGGAGAGGGCTAAAAAACTTACAGATGAGACAGGAGGAGGAATTCTTGTAATTACAGAAGGCGTTTATGGGATGGCTGGTGATCTCGGCAATCTCAAAGGAATTCTTGCCTATAAAGAGAAATATGGTTTCAGGCTTCTTATTGATGATGCCCATGGTTTCGGGACTATGGGTCCCACTGGTAAAGGGACGAGTGAACATCAACAAGTTATGAATCAGGTTGATATATATTTCGGGACTTTTGCAAAGGCGATGGCAGGTATTGGAGCTTTTGTTGCCAGTGACAGGCAAATCATCAAATCACTTGCATTTAAGATGCGTTCACAGATTTATGCAAAATCCCTCCCAATGCCAATGGTTGTAGGAGCAATGAAAAGACTTGAAATGATAAAAACCCGTCCTGAACTGAGAGAAAAACTATGGACTATTGTAAAAGCTCTGCAAACCGGGTTAAAGGAAAATGCTTTCGATATTGGTAATACTGCTTCACCGGTTACACCTGTTTTTCTCAAAGGCGGAGTTGGTGAAGCCACTCAATTAGTGCAGGACTTAAGGGATAATTATGGTGTGTTCTGTTCAATTGTAATTTACCCTGTTGTTCCAAAGGGAGTTATCATGCTGCGTCTCATACCGACGGCTGTTCATACTTTGGATGATGTGAAGTATACCATTGATACCTTCAAGGTCATTAAGCAACATCTGTTAGCTGGTAAATATTCAATAGGCGGGGTTCCTGAGGTCGGCGATTCTTTCTGACATGCATTACATTTATGCTTCAAAGACCCAGTACTCCGGACGGAATTTCTTGGTATATTTATAATATCAGAAGGAAAATTCATGTTCTAAGAACAAGGAAAAGTTATAAATCAAATATCTTAAATCGAACTCATTCAGATACCGGACCTCCAGGGTATCTCACAATCTTTTTTAATTCTACATGTATCTTTCTTCTCTCCTATCTGGTTATTTATATACTTAAAGAAATAGTTGTAGTAATTATAGCCAAAAGCTTCAATATCAACACGATAATAATGTATTTTGATATTGATTTTCTGATACGGAGCAAGGATTGGACAAATGAAGCTGTTAAGGTTATTTATAGCGTCGAGCCATTATTTACCTTGATTTTAGGATTCATTGCTCTCATTTTTTTTTCATTGACAGGAAAAGAAAGATGGAACTTTCGACTTTTAATGATGTGGATATTTCTCCAAGCTTTTACACAGTCATTAGGAGCAATGATTTTTGGTATATTATTAAACCAGGAATTCGGATGGGTACTTTCCTACCTATATTTTGATGACACCACAAAACTGCTAATAGTTATAGGTCTCGTACTGGGAATGCTGGCAATCGGTTTATTTCTTTCACACTTCCTCCAAACAACGGGAAACATGTATTTCAACTTCCTTAACAGGGACAACAAAATGCCATTTCTTATTTCGCAAATCCTTTTACCGTTCATGATAGGAACCGCGATGATTGCCCTTATAAAACAGCCACTTTTGAATTTTTTTGAGGTATTTTCGGAAGGGTCGATGTTATTAATCATTTGCCCTGCAATAATTTATGCCCGTTCTTCTCATGAGTTATTTTTCGATGAGGAACCCAGAGAAACCAACTTCAATTGGCAATGGATTTTTACCACTGTTCTTATGCTAATTCTCTTCAGGATTTTTTTTGGAAAAGGAGTTAGATTCTAGGAGTCTATATATTGAGATTTACAGCATCCTGTCAACTGTTTTTTTATCATTGAATTATGACCTTACTTTCATAACTATCCTTACCACTTTTCAATTTCAAAACGTAAACGCCATTTTGGAACTGAGTAAAGTCAAGATGAAAAATTGATTTATCCCCTCCTCCATTCACTGTTCCTGACTGAAATAATCTTCCTGTCAAATCATATAATGAGAACAAATAAGATGTTGCTCCTGATTCAGGTATAAGAATGTTTATTTTACCATTTGAGGGATTTGGATAAACGACATTTATTGTTGTCTGAGTATCATCCGGAACCCCGTAATTAAGAGGTATCATTTTGACATTCAACCTTGTAGTGTTGTAGTTGGTAACATTTACATTATGAACAGTCTTTGGATAGTACCCATTACATGTAAAAGTTAATGCCCAGGTGCCCTGTGCAATTGGCCTGTAATACCATCCATTGGAAACATTTGAAAATTCCCATGAATTATCAATATCATGCCCGTTAATCATAACCATTGCATTCAGAGGAACACCGGTAAGTGTATCGGTAACCTGCCCATTGATACCATATGCTGATTCCTCTATATAGTTTAGAAACGACCTTTTATTATAATTCCAGTAACTTAATAATGAATCAGTATACATTAATTTAATATCGGACAATTCGATCGTAACTTCACGACCGTAATGAAAATAGGTCGTATAATCCTGTCGTCCACCTTGAACCTGATACCAGGCATAGCCATCGGTTATTCCATTATCAAATTCATCCATGTAACTGCTATAGCTAAACATATGGGCCGTATCAGCATATTCATGACTGACAAACTGAAACCAAGCATCATCAGCATGTAGTTTCGCCCAAGTATCCCAGGGATAATTAACCACCTCATCACCTGCATGATAGTTGGTTGACATTACGAAGTGGTGAATTGAATCATAATGCATAAACGCCATTGTTTCCTTTTGCCACGGATTCCCGTCAGGATGTGGTCCGGCTTCAGGGTCTGGGTAATTGCGGTTCAGATCAACTCCATTTGCATTATACCTTGTCGCGCCATAAACAGTATTGTTACCACCTGCATAAGTTCCATCAGGATTAGCAAGAGGGTTGATGTAAATCTGGTAATTATCCAAAAGGTTGGTTATCCTTTGAACTGAACCATATCCACTTATTAGAGAATCAATAAGATGCAACATAAGAATATATCCCACTGTTTCATCACCATGCATTGTTGAAGTATATAAGAATTCAGGTTTCCCTCGCGAAACATTAACACTGTCACTTAGTTTAACAGCAAGCAGAAGTCTCCCGTCAGTTGTATATCCTAAAGTATCAAGTCTGCATATAGCAGGATTATTAGCTGCAAATTGCTGCATATAGCTAACATATTGAGGATAGGTAGGATAGAAATTCCATATGATGCCTGTAGAAGGATTGTTCAAATTCCCCCGGTTTTTATCCAGTTCGTCTTTAGGTATCAATGTTCCAGGTGAAGGCAATAAGGAATATTTGTATCCAAGGTCTAGAAAATTAGAAAATTCACTTTGGTTTGCATAAGCATAAACCTCATATCCTTTCACATTATCAATTGAAATAATTTTAGTTAATACGGATATTTCACTTCTATCGAATATCTGAAAAGAAAAGTATACTTCTATATTTGAATTGAACAGATCATCGATGGTTTTCTGTTTATCCTTCTGAGCATAAGTTGAAGAAAAAGCAACGAAAACTAATAAGATGAATAGACTCAGAGAGTTTTTTTTCATTATTTAAATAAATTGATCTAATTGTTTTTTAATGAGTTTATGGATTTCCTTATTAACCGGAACCAGTGGTAAACGAAGAATCTCCTCACAGAGATCCATCACGGATAAGGCTGCTTTGATTCCTCCTGGGCTACCGTCCATAAATAGAGTGTTGATGAATTCGATAAGTTCAAAATGGATTTTACGGGCAAATGTGAAATCTCCATTAAGTCCCAGCCTAACCATTTCTGAGAATTTTCCTGGTAAAGCATTAGCAACTACAGAAATAACGCCATCGGCGCCGGCTGCCAATAGAGGTAAGGTGATGGCATCATCGCCGGAAATAACGAGAAAATCTTCAGGCCGGTGCTTCAGTAACTGGAAAATCTGGTCAAAATTCCCTGAAGCTTCTTTAATTCCAATGATATTGCTGAAATCGTTGGCCAGTTTTAGCGTGGTCGTAGCAGAGATATTGCTTGATGTCCGGCTGGGAACCGTATATAAGATCACCGGCACAGGACTGGTTTCCGCTACAACTTTAAAATGCTGGTATATACCTTCCTGTGTAGGTTTATTGTAGTAAGGACAAACTGATAAAATGGCGTCGATATCTTTAAATGGTGTCCCGTGAATTGACAGGACAAGTTCAGATGTATTATTTCCTCCCATTCCCAGAACAAGAGGAACACGGTGATCAATGCGTTCCACCGCAAATTCAATGAGCGTTTTTTTCTCAAGCTTTGAAAGCGTAGAAGATTCCCCGGTTGTTCCGAGTAGGACAATATATTCTACACCATTGGTAATTACATGGTTAAGAATCTTTTCAAAAGCAAGAAAATCAATGGCATTTGACTTTGTGAACGGTGTCACGATGGCTACACCAGTGCCCCGTAATCTATCGTGTATCTTTTCCGTCATTGTTAATGATGGTTAAATAATGTGTAATCTGCTTAATAAATTCAGGAATCGAGGTTGACGATTCTACATTGAGCATCAAATCATAACAGGGAGTATTCGCTTCAGAATAACGGCCAACCCGGCACATTGACATTGAAAGTCCAGAAATGTATTTCAAAGGCAGACTGTCTTTCATATCCAGGTCTATAAGTAAGTCGAAATCTTTCTGTATAAAATCCATTACCTTTTGTCTTACTGGTTTATAAAACCAGTTAATGTCCTTCATTGAAAAAAAGTCATATGATAATTTCGGTAGGAACCTGCTTACCAGATTCCTGTTTTTTACGAATCCCAAAGCTTTAACCTCTTTACGATCATGTTGCAATTGAGTTACAAATTCAGCAACGACATCATAATCAGGGACATCGTCAAGATTATAAAGAATGCCAATTTTCTTCGCATCCCTCAGGTTAACGAGTTTCCTGTTTCTGGATGTCAATTCCAGTTCTTTCTTGAAGTAATGTGACCCAATTAGCGATCTTATCTTCCTGAACATAATATACCCTTCTATAAGCTTTATATCAGAACAAAGATAACGTTTTAGTAGAACTAATATTTGATCATTTGAATTTTTTAATAACAGAATTGTGTTTAAGCATTAACAAATCAGTATATTAGTTTGATCTTCAGTTTTATTGTATTCCTTTCAAAGCTCCCAGACAACATTCTTTAAAGATTCTTATCAAATCATTCAAAGAGTTCAAAATGATCTCGATAAATAATAGCTTCATTGATTACCTTTGTCTGTTTCTATGATCAACTATTAATTTCTATGGTACTCACTTTTCTTGGAACCGGAACTTCACAAGGGATCCCTGTTGTTGCCTGCAATTGCGATGTTTGCAAATCAACTGACCAGAAAGATAAAAGGTTGCGGACATCTGTAATGGTGGAAGCTGAAGGAAAACGCATAATTATAGATTGTGGCCCCGATTTCCGGCAACAGATGTTGCGTGAAGATGTTCATTCAATCGATGCCATCCTCATTACCCATGCGCATAAAGATCACCTTGGCGGCCTTGACGATGTCAGGGCATTCAATTATTTCCTCAAGAAACCCACTGACATATACTCTACCTTTGATGTCCAGCAGGTAATTAAACGGGAATTTTCCTATGCTTTTGGCGAGGGTAAATATCCTGGAGTGCCGGAGTTCAATCTTCATTTAATTGAAAACAAACATTTTGACATTCATCC
>JBEKQA010000062.1:0-16080 GCA_049520195.1 Bacteroidales bacterium | reverse complement strand
TCCGCCTGTATGGACCACACCCCCGGCCTCTCCCCCAAGAGGGAGGGGAGGTTGTGACGCGTGACGCGAAAAGGCGAAATGGCGAAAGGCGAAAAAAAGTGACACAAAATTTATTAAAAAAACATTTTTTTTATAAGGGTAAAACACAATTCAAGTGTAGTAATGATATAATAGTTGAGAAAAAATTAAAAAGAGATTAAAAAGGTTTCTTTTCAATAGAAGTTGCTTTTAAAGTTATAAACCTAAATCATTATCGCCATGAAAAAAATTGGTGTTATTTTGTTTTTCAGCATGTTGGCCTTGGTATCCTGTAACAAAATCAATTCCAGCAACGATGGTGTTCCCTTTTCCAATAATGTTGTTTCAAGTCCGATAAGTACAAGCAGTCTTCCTGCGACAATTACCAGTTACATAAGCGATAATTATCCTGATGCAACGATCTATTCAGCTGTCCAATTAAGCAACAGCCAGGCAAAATATATTGTTTTACTTTCCACTGAAGAAGAACTGGCTTTTGACGGAAGAGGCAATTTTCTTGGAGATGGTGAGGATTTTTGCCATGGCGGAGGTCCTTTCCCCGGTGGCGATTCACTTCATCACGGACATCCCTGGCATGGTTGTCCTCCAAATTGGATAAATATAGATTCATTGGCAGGAGCTATTAAATCTTTTGTCACGACGAATTATCCTAATTATCAGATCTGGCATGCTGAAAGAGACAGTGTTTGTCCGGATGGCTCTGTTATCGAGGTAATGATAAGAAAACCCGGCACTCGTCCTCCTGTTGATCTTACCCTGTTTTTCAGCACTGCAGACAATTATATTATGGTTGCAGAAAGGATCCGTTATTCGGACGTCCCGCAAGCTGTGAAGAATTATATTTCCGCTAATTTTAATGTTTTTCACCAATGCCTGATGTCCCAACAGCTAACTCTTGCTGACAGCAGTCTCAATTACTCTATTTTCGTCAATCAACCCCGGATGCATAAGAGGGTTGTTCTTACCTCAGGCGGTACATTGGTATGTGAGCAATGAAAATTCCCCGGTACACAGTATGTGCCGGTTTATATATTTTCCAGTTTGTCGTTTGTGTTTTCCCGGGAGTGGCATTCATTCCCGGGATTTTTTTGATCAATAATCTCCTCAATGCTGCCAGCATTTTTTCGCATGACACGGGGGAAAGTCGCAACGCGTAACACGTGATGCGTGACACGAAAAGGCGAGATAGCGAAATGGCGAAAAAAAGTGACAGAGTAACAGAGTGACAGAGTGACAAAGGATGAATTAGGAATTAAGAATTAGGAAATAAGAGGTGGTGGGTGTTTTAACGTCATGATATTTTAAGCTCAAGCAATAATTTTAATTGAAAACAGGCAACTATTTTATATTGAAATGTCTGTAATATGAATATTATACCATTCATAAAATACCATTTCATATGAAAACATTTTATCGTGTCGTTATTTTTATTATCATGATTTTCCTGATAGTTGTCTGCTCTAATTCGTTAAAGAGCCAGTCCTGGTACAAAGTCAATTCGGGCTCGGTTCGTGATTTAAGCGCAATATGCTTCCCGACTGCTAATACCGGTTATATTGCAGGTTTTCTTGCCGTACTGAAGACAGTTGATGGCGGCAGCACATGGCTGGATATCACTCCGCAGTTAAATAACTTTGCCAATTCAGTATTTTTTAACAATGCCGATACCGGCTATCTCTGTGAGTATGATAATAACGGTCACGGTGATATCGTAAAGACCACGGATGGTGGTCAAACGTGGACTCTCTCCGGCAGTATCCCGAATGGAGATCTGAATTTAATCACTTTTGTTTCATCCCAAACGGGATATGTCATCGGTACAGACGCCGGGACAGATCTCGGACTTATCTATAAGACCAATAATGCCGGGAGCTCATGGGTTAATATCAGTCCTCCCGGAGATATTGCGGAAGATCTCGAGTATGGCTGCTTTCTGAACGCCGATACCGGCTATGCATGTGGCTTTGGATCGGTGGTTAAAACAACGGACGGAGGTGTTACCTGGACTGCAAGTATGGTTGGGTATCAATACAGTCTCGAGTGTATTTATTTTCCCGATCCGGATACCGGATATTGCGCCGGGTATAATACTTCAACTAATAAAAGTGCAATACTGAAAACCGTTGATGGCGGGACAACATGGACGGATATGGGTCTTACGAACTGGGATCGTTATTTATGGTCTGTATGGTTTGCCGATGGGCATACGGGTTATACTGTTGGCAGGAATATGCTGATCCTGAAGACGACGGATGGCGGATCAACCTGGATACAGCAAAGCGTTGCCAATACCGACACAACTGCAGGATTGAACGGAACCTGTTTTTCAGATATAAACCACGGCTGGGCTGTGGGTACAGATGGTATGCTCGTGGAAACCGGTTCCGATGCTGGTATTAACCAACTTAAGTCAAATGCAGGCATGATCTCAATTTATCCTGATCCAGCCAGGGTTAATATTTATCTCCGTAATCTGAAAGCAGGAGAGGGGTTTTCCTATGATATCCTCGACCTTACGGGAAATATACTGATACAGGGAACAGCTTATAATCAAAACAGAGGGATCGATGTTTCAGAATTAACTACGGGAATATATTTCCTGAGGGTTGAGAATGGCGGCACTGCAAGAACGATGAAGTTTGTTAAGCTGTAAAAAAGTAGTTTTAAGTGTTAAGTTTTAAGTGTGAAGAGTGAAGGGTGAAGAGTGAGGCGTGAAGGGTGAAAAGTGAAGGGTGAAGGGTGAAGGGTGAAGTGATAAGGCCCCTCACCCCCCAGCCACCTCTCCCGTTGGGCGAGGGGGAGAAAGTGGACTGGTTTCTTAAGCTGAAGAGTGCGCCTGAAACTACCTTTTTATCAACACCGCATTGCTTTTATCGGATTTGGAGATTTTTTGCAGGTAGGTTGTAAATTCTGTAAAAGATTCCGGAGGATATCTTCCTTCCTTTATTTCGAATGTGCGGATGAACGTTATCATATCATCTTTCTTTATAGGTACCAGTTTGTAGTGGCCAAATTGTGTGGGTATATCTGCTGATTCCGGAAGTGATTCGACGGAATAACCTGCCGGGAGATGGATCTCAATGGTATCGGAATCGATGGAAGAGCGACGGAAATAAAGGGGGGTCTTCCTGGTGCTGAGACGGTTCAGGTCGGGATTACCATAGGTTAAGATGCTGAAGGGGAGGAAGATCCTGTTACCCGCATGGGTTGCGAAGGAACGTAAGGAGAGCTCTGCATTCTCTACCGAGTGAGGATCGTGATCTTTCTGATAGCTATAGGATATTTTAGTTATCGTAGCAGAGGGCGATTTTATCTTTTTGATGAAGAAATCTTTCATGTCCTGTATGGATCTGGTCTCGAAGCCTTCCACATCTTCATATTGCAGGCCCCGGTAAACAGCTGTTATTTTAGCCGTGGCATTGCCGAGGGAGTCAAGCCCAATGATGATCCTGCGATTCATGGTGTTTGAGCTTGCCGGGTAGGCAGGGGTTTTGACCAGAACACCACCCTCAGGGGTTATGACCAGTACATGACGATTGTCGGTAAAATCACCAAGGAAGTTAAAGGGAATATACTGACTGGTACATTCGAGCCAGACCGTATCCTTTTCCTGCGGAACACAAAGAATGACATGATCAAACTGATCAGATGGGAAGCCGGTAATGATATCCTGCTCATTCCTTCCGGCTTTTACCAGAGTTGCGTAGGAGGTTATCCCGGCTTCTTTTAAGAGTGCCTGGGTATAATTAACGAGACCTTTGCAATCGCCATAGTCTTTTTCAGCCACCTCTTTAGCTTCGGCAGTCTGCATGCCGCCGATTCCCAGGATTACACAAACATACCTTGTGGTTTCCTGAACAAAGCGATAGATGGCTTTCATTTTTGAAAGATCGTCTTTCTTGTCTTTGATGAGTGCGGAGAGCTGCTGACGGGTCTTTTCGGGTAAGATGTCCCGGTCTTTATTGAGGGTGTAAACCCAGAGACCGATGCTTTTCCAGCTCCTGAAATCGAAATCCATACCTACCATTCTGTAAGTAACGGGGGCGATATGGACTACAGGAACCCTTTCTTCGAGTGGTATACTTACTTTTTCCTCTTCGACTGCAGGAAGGTTCTGAACTTCATAGGTGATGGTGGTCAATTCCTTGTTTTTAGTTATGCGGGCAGGCTGTGGTAAGTTAAACTCTTTGAAGCGGGGAAGCAGGGCTTCTTCCGCAGTGACGGTCAATCTTGAATGCTCAACCGAAATACGGTAATCATCCTGGGGCATCCAGCGGGGATAATCAATAATTTTTGACTGATCGATCTCGTAAGAGTACTCAACTGTAAAAGGATAGGTTAGCGGTGAGAGTTTAAGCTTTTTCACCCGGTCTTCGGTAAACAGAAGACCATCGGGGATGGCGCTTTCGTCGAGGATCTGAGAAGATTTAGCATGCTTAGTTTCAATCCCATTCTCATTATAAATGATGGCTTTGATGGACTTAATATCAGAAAACTGATCGTAAGGCAGTACAAGGCTTGCATATTCCAGTCCACTTTCCCTTAAGACGGTAAGGACTTTATGAACTTTTGTGAATACGGAAGTGAGTGAGCTAATAGTAATTTCTGTACTGTATTCCCTGACCACGACATCTGCGTTGTTTTTCAGGCTATCAGGAATTGATGAAACTTCGTATGTTAATTCTGATGAGTTTCCGGGGGGAAAAGAAAATGGCCGCTTCATTCCACATGCATATCCAAAAGCAAGGAGATTAAGCGATATAAAAAACAGTATGCTTTTCAAGATATGAGGGATTAACCTTTTTTAAGAACAATCTTTTCGGCTTCCTTGGCTACAATCCTTGCAAAGAATTCGCGCAGATTGGGATATTCGGGCATGATGTAGAATGTTTTTGATAATGACAGAATGCAGTTCAAGGCGATTTTGCTACCTGCCTGTGATACGGTATATTTAAAAGTGCCGGCATTATCCGGGAGTGCGAGCATGACATTCTGCGGCAGAGATTCAACTGCATATCCATCCGGTATATCTATGAGGAAAATATATGAGGTTTTGAGCGGACAACCAAAATCGACGGGATATTCCCGTTTTTCCCGGGTAAAGGGATTGGTGGAGAGGCCCATCTCGAGCAGGGGATTGAAGTAGAGCATATTCCCGGTGTTCTGCGCCAGTTCCTGCGACTGAAGGTTATAGCTCAATTTTACCGGGGAAGCCAGATCGTTGTCTTCAATCCTGATGCTGTCGAGTGTTGCATTTTTGGCTTTATCTTTCAGATCCTTAATGAACTGATCGTTGCCTTTCTCCCGAATTGCTTTGCGATTATCGCAAGCCGGGTAGCCATCATAGGAGATATTCAGTTTCCCTACAATTTCGCCGGCAGGATTAAATCTGAATTCCCCATAATAACGGGAATAATCTTTTTCCGAGCCGAGGAGGTCGAGCCACTGAACACTATCAATGATAGCGAGGATGCCTTTATTGTTCAGGCAGCGGAAGGGAAGCATCGACCAGGGGCGGTCAATGTCGGTTGCATCGAGAAGATGCTTTTTACCGGCAATATCGGCGCATGCGATGACATAATTCAGATTGGATTGATTGGGAAAAGATTCCCGAATTATACCATTGGCTCGTGTACTAAGGAGGACGGGATCGGCATTGATGCCGAGCTCTTTCAATAAAAGGATCAGGAGCATGTTAACATCTGCAGAGTTTCCTTTCCCATCCGATAATGCCTTACGCAAAGTTGAGGTAGGGTATTTGGAACAGATGTTGTTCCATTTCATGTTGGTATGCACGTAGTTATAGGCGA
Organism: Bacteroidales bacterium; assembly: GCA_049520195.1. Classification (GTDB taxonomy): domain Bacteria; phylum Bacteroidota; class Bacteroidia; order Bacteroidales; family FEN-979; genus FEN-979. The sequence continues at coordinate 10,231 of JBEKQA010000062.1, read as the reverse complement.
GCACCATTCTTTCTACCGGATCAGTTGCTTTGAGCTTAATGTCGTCAGCAGCATTTTTCATGATGCCGGTTCTCTTGAGCTGACCCCCAAAGTCATCCCAGGCCAACAGTTTATGAACAATCATATCCCAGGTACTTGTCAAATCATGAAACTGACTGTGCGGAAACTGGTAGTTCTCGAGTTCATATTCAACCCGGCTGTGATAATTCAGGAGTGAACTTGTGTAAATCTCGCCTTTCATGGCGGGGACATCTTTCGCTGCCAGCTTGTAAACATTTTCGTTATAGGTCAGGTCCCAGGTTGATACATTTGTTCCGGAAGGGGCACCCCACTGGCCAATCGGCGGTATTTCATTTTCCTGAATTGTTCTCGAGATATTGTTTATAGTGACTTCATTGGTACAGAAGGGATGGTAACCCGAGACCTGTTTTTTATAATGATAATACTCGGGGATCCTTACCTCATATTCGCTGTAGCGTTCGGGGATCACATTCTGAAAGCCCCAGGACTGGAGATTAAAATAGAAAGGGCTTTGTATCACATAGTGAATGTCGATGACAGAACCTTCTTTGATGGCGGGCAAGGTGAATTTTTTTAAAGTCCAGTTCAGATCAACCACTTCATCAAAGACGGCAGAATTGTCCATTTTTGTTTCGACCACCTTTTTGTCTGCTAGGTTGAATGTGATTGCTTTCAAGGTGATCACTTTCTCTTCATCGAGATCTTCTCTAAAGAGGCGGATGCTTTGGTCGGCCCATGAATAGCCTTCTTTTGAAAGGATTTTAATTCTTTCGAAACGCTCAAAAGTCATTATAAAGCCTTTGTCTTTGTCAAAATCGAACCAGGTTGCACCGATATCGGACAAGATGACGGCTTCGGCGGAGGTATCCTTGTCATAGCGGGTCATCTTAAGGTCGGACATGGAGGGCTTACCGAATTTTGGCTTTTCATCCTGGGCCTGAGCGGAACAGAGAATTGTAAGAAAAGAGATTGCTAACAGGAAGATCCTGGAAGAGGCAGTAAATTTGTTCATAGGGGATTTTTTGTAAAAATAAATATTTTTGAAATATGCTATACATTGCGGTTAATAATTTGCAGTAAACATAAGATTAAAATTTGACCTTGTACTGAACTTCCACTTCCGATTTAATATTACCCTTGATCTGATCCAGGCCTGTGCCGATCACGCTACGGTCTGAGTACCAAGTTTGTCCGTATTTAATTGAAAGATCAACCCAGTTACTTGGTGCCCATTCTAATAAGATCATTGAATGAATTCCCTTTCCATAAAAGGCAGGGATTGAATAGCTGTACAGTACGTCATTTTCATATGAATATATTCTTTCATTATAGGAATCCGCATCAAACAAAGTATAAAGAAGTGACAGGGTAATATGTTGTTTTACACATTTGTAAGACAAATCTTGGCCAAGCAGACAGCCAAATGCAGGATTCTGATGTTCGTTATGGTTTCTTAACCATTCACAACGGGTCTTAAAAGAAAGAGAAGCAGAAATCTGCCAATCGGCTTCGTAAAGTAAAGTAGTTGAATTCCATTTTCCCAACACATTGAGAGGAAGGGTGGTTTCTTTCAGGTTCATCTGTTTCGATCTGTCCCTGAACCTGATAAACATTTTTACGGATCTGATTGAACTGTAATCCAGCTGGACCTGATAATCACTTCCAAGAGACGGACTATCGGTCCTGTATTTAAGCCATGGGAAACGAAAAACATCTATATAGCCTTTCAGACCAAATCCCGGAGCCAGACTTGCATTAAAGGTAAACTGTATGCCCTCCTCATTGGCATTCAAACTATTTTGACCGAATGCATTTGAAAGGAGATCCTGGTAATTGCGTTGATAATCACGGACAGAGAGCGAAAATGACAGTCGGGGATCGGGGGTAAAACAGATCCCGGATATAAATGCCAATCCACCATTTCTGCTTCTTGAAATTTCTCCAAACAGGAAAACATCCTTCAGTTCAGCCTGAAAATCGAGTCCGAAATTTAAGTTCTTATTTCCCTGAAAATAAAATAGGTTGTAGGGATATTTCTTTGCCTCCAGTTCAGCGCTCCAATGACTTCTAAACCCGGTAAATCCAACAGAAAAATAGGAGTTTTTGAAGTTGATATTCCCACCAATTATAGATTCCCTGATAGTATTCTTATTCTCAATTTCTCTTGGAGTACGATGATATCCGGTTGAAGACATAGAACTTATCAGCTCAGCATGACCGGTAATCGTATCTGTTCCAGTCACATTCCCATCACGTTTATGATTTGAATAAAACAGTGAAAGTCTGAACTTCCATTTCTTCAGGACAATTGCAACCCCACGGAGGTAATTTCCTTCATTGGTTGATTGACTTAACTTTATGCCACTGGCATATCTTCGCATATTCCCTGTTCCGGAAATAGCACCAGATGAAAGACCTGAGCAAAGGGTAAGTCCCTGTCCAAAGTCCACATTGAAATTTCCCAGTGTAATCAGTTTGAAGATACCTGTATTCAGCAGGCTGATATATCCTGAATAAAAGTCCATTTCATATTTCTGGCTACCACTGAAGAACTTTTCTCCGGCATCTTTATCTCCACTCAGCCCTATTGAAAAACGGTCAAAGAAGGAATATGAATAGCGGAAATACAGCTTTAAAGGACTACCTTCATAACCGGTGTTGGGATTCTTTTGAAGAACAGAATCCGAAACATGATATCCTGCCTGCTGTTGCATTATTTGTCCGGCTCTAATTATCAGCTGGTTTTTTCCTGACGTTAAAAGATCATTCAATCTGATAGGGTGCTTTTCCTTTTCAGGCCCTGCATAAACATAAGGTAATATTTGCCTTATTGTAGTTGAATCAAAACCATCAACCACTTTGAGTTCATAAATAGAATAAATTGTTCCATAGGTCATTATATAACGGATAAGGTTACTGATCTTATGATCATCCAGAAATGATATTTGATGGAGCTCTTCCTCACTGGTCTTATTCAGATTGATCGGGCGATCTTTCAATTGCTCTGTTACTTCTGAGACTTCTGAAAAATCAACCGGTTTATCAGTAATTCCCGAAACTCTTTCAGTAGTTCGTTCAAAGAGATCGGGGTCCTCAGTTTGCGAATAGCCACTTTCAGAGATAGTCAAAGTAAATAACAGAGAAAGAACTAGTTTGAACTTTATGGCCAAAATATAATCCACAAAAAATTGTATCCTTTTGTAATCAATTTCTGGATGCCTTTTTCTTCTTGCAGAAAAAGTAAACTACTGATGCCTGCGGAGAATATCCCAGAGCCAAGTTGTAAGACGATGCAATATCAAACTGGAGATTATTGAACTCAAATCCAAATCCAAAAGTGAATATTGCAGGGCTTGACTGAACCCCGACCCGAATAAAAATAGATTTCGAGGGACAATATTCTATTCCTGCTCTTATAGCAGGTTTGTGATTTAGATCTTTTTCTACTTCTGCATCAGAACGTAACCCATTTGAAATTCTCCAGTTAAAACCGAATTGAATCAATGTAGGAAGCCGCTCTGTATTCACTTGAGAAAGTTTTACGGGAATAGGGTTATTCAAATGAAGACCCAGCCAAAAATGATCGCTCGCCCTGAACTGTAAACCGATCTGGCAGGAAAACAAGCCATTGTCTTTAAATCCATCAGCTATATGTAAACGAAAGTAACTTATTTGTACTCCTGCAGAAAGCCTATTCGTCAGATGCATCCCATAGGCAATTCCACTCTTCATCTCAGAAAAAAGGGAATATCCAAATTGTGAGAGGCAAATGCCAAAAGCTCCCTTACCAAGAGGAAGTGTTATTGCAAGGGCTTTTCCACTTAAATCTTTCAGCAGGAACCGGTTTTCGAAATAAATTCCGGCACTGTAATTCTTGCACCAGGCCAGTCCAGCTTGATTATTAAAAGCTGACCATTCATCTGATTGTGTGACAGAAGTGTATCCCAGCCCAGATGATTTTCCGCCAGCAATGGTCAGATCATCAATTGCATAAACGTTATTGAAAGCAAGAATAAAAATGTATAGAATAGTATGGATCCGAAGCAAAGAGTTTCTGTTTTAACTTAATCAATTAAAAATGAAAAAGTGATTACTCAGCCCGATTTTTTTAGTATTGATTGCGCACTAAGTTGTTTTATTTACTTTTACTTAGTTCCCATTATTCTGTAGTATTCTCAAATAAAATCATATAATTCAGGGGTTAATAAAAGCAAAAGGTAAAAGATGGAGTTTCCAGGTTAAAGAGAAAACACAAGGAGGATTGCCAGAGAAAGGATGATAGACAGAGAACAATTGAAAAGTTTACACTTGAAGCTGCATCTGTAGCATTTCAATTCTTAGTTAAAGAAAGAAACATTAGTAAACTTGAAGTTGAACATTTCCAGGATTAAATTTATTAGATTACTCATTGTATTCGTAAAAAATGTTCATTCAGATGTCACAAAATTCTAATAATTCTGACATAGATATAAATCAGCCATATTGACAGATTTTCCGAACATTTATAATGGGAACTATGAAAAATTGTTCCGGGTCGCCATGAAATTAGTTGGCAACAGAGATTCTGCAAGTGATATAGTGCATGATGTGTTTGTGAATTTTTATATCAAGCAGGATGAAGGGCATGTGATCCTTTATCCTTCGAGTTGGTTGTACAAGGTGGCTATCAATAAATGCATTGATTTTCTGAAACATGCAAAACGGTTCCGATCGATAGGCCCTGTCGACAATGAAAAAGCTGAAGATCCGGTTGATGAGAAGGAACAAAGAATCGCAACGGTTCATTCAGCATTATCAATGCTTAAACCACGTGAAAGAGTCCTCATGGTTTTGTACAGTGAAGGTCTGTCATATAAAGAAATTGCTGAATCTGCCGGCTTACGATTCTCATCAGTAGGAAAAACTATTTCAAGGACTTTAGAGAAATTGGAGAACGAATTGAAAAAGCAAAAATATGAATTGTATTAAACAGGAATTAATCCAGAAAATTATAGACAAGGTGGCTTCAGAAGAGGAAATTGTCAAAGTCGAAACGCATCTCACTGTATGTCCGAAATGTACTTCCCGATTAGCTGAAATGCAACACCGTTCCTATAGGATTAAAGAGGCCATGAACCTCTTGGTTAGTGATGATATTGCCGTGCCCGGATTTATTAAGCCCAGGAAAACACTGCGAATTCGAGAAGAAACCCAAAGAAAAAAACTCATTTTCAGTCTTTCGGCAGCCTGTGTTTTGATTTGCATTGTCATGGTGATCCTGTTTCAAAGCAAAACCCCGCCACAGCAAGAAATCGTCGTCATACATTCCTGCGATCAGGAAATAAACGCCAATAAGCCGGTCACACAACAACAGATGGTGATTCAAATCATTGACAATGGTGGAAAAATAACCGAATATCCGTTAAGATAGGAATACAAACATTCTTTAAAATCGACCTCAATCATGAAACCATGAAAAGAATAGCTTCAGCTCTGATCATTTCATTCCTTGCATCATCGATGTATGGACAGAAACTCCTGAATATCTATAAAAAGGGCACGGTCCGTCTTATCCCAGACACAGAATATGGAAAAGGAAACGACTGGAACAAAGTGTTCAAAACGTATTTTGATACGATTTACAACACTCCTATGGGCAACCGAAAATCACTGGTTATCACGCCAGATGGCTCAGTAGTGGTAAATCACAGGTACAGGAATTATTATTCCAGGTTTTCGCCTACAGGCAGATTTGAAAAGGAGTTTTACGTTATGGACCAAAAAGGTCTTCCTCTCAAGAAATTAACAGAGATTGAAGGAATTATCAACGACAACACATTCTTGACAGAACCAGACAATATGGGGAATATGCTTTGTTTTGATTTTAACGGGAGGTACGTTAAAACGCTAAAGCTCAATTATAAGACAAATCAGATTGTCCCCATGCCCAACAACAAAATAGCAGTAGTCGGCTGGGTTATTCAGAAAAAATCATACTGTGATTTTGTTGCTATTGTCGACTATTCAAATAATTTCCAAAAGATCATCTGGCAACATAATACCGACAAGAGCGAGACAGAGAATCATAGCAAGCTATTTCGCTATACCTATCAGTTTAAAAATGGTAAGTCTTACTCTATTTCCACGATGCCTTATCTGAATTCTTTTGGTTTATCTTCACCTCCAAAAATTGATTGTGTTTCAGATAAACTGATCGTTTCTATGCCCAGTACTGGTGAAATATTCAACTATTCTCTTACAGGAGCGTTGGTGTCAAAAAGCAAGATCAATTGGGAACCCGGCAATATTTCAGTGGAAGAACAGAAAGATATCCAGAAAACAGCCATTGACAACTACAAACACGAAAAGAACCCAATACTTACTGAAATGGGATCTCCAGATGAAATAAAACAAGCAGACCAGGAAATACTTCAACAAATGCAATCCGACCTCAATAAGATCACTGATCCGATACCCCTGCCTGCTTTCTCAACCATCATCAAGGATTCCGATGGCAACCTATTGTTCTTTGAATATCCGAAAAAAGAAGGCGCCAATAAATTCAATGTGTGGGTTTGTGAAAAGAACGGCCGGTTCGTTTGTCAAAGTAGTTTTATATGCGAAGATTATGATCTGAACATCAATCCGTCAAAGTTAGTATTCCGCGATGGCTATATTTACGGACTTCAGGTCCTGAAGAAGGCCTCGGGAGTACCGTTAAGACTGGTGAGATTCAAAGTAAGTAATTGACATTCCTGCCTAGCCAAGTATACAGTCTGTTCCTTTATTGCGAAGAAATTTCTTTGCTTTCCGAAGGTCTTAAATAAAAAGCCTCTTCCACAAAGTAGAATGTGGGTAGTGGAATTACGCTATGCGAATTGACCCATAGATTGTCCCTTAAACGGTGAGATTATGGAGTTACAAAAGTTTTAATCAAACCTGTACAAACAATTATTCTAACAAGTTTTAGAGTCAAAAATGATAGCTTCCAGGTCTTTACATGATACAATTATCCTAAGCAAAGCAGAAAAAATCCGAAATATGAAGTGCGATCCTTCGCAGATGATCGAAGTGTGACTGATTAATGTATGATTTTCAAAAAGAAAAATTTTGAATCTTTTAGGGGAATAGTATCTTTGTTGAGAAATAATCAGTATAGGACTAAAAGCTAATGTTAAATGCAAGGTAGATAGATGAAAACAACCATAATTGACTTTTTGAAGGAGCTGGGGCAGAATAATAACCGTGAGTGGTTCCAGGCGAATAAGCCGCGGTATGAGGAAGGGAAGAGAGAATTTGAGGAGTTTATCAATTCGCTGTTGCCGGCGATCGCGAAATTTGACGATTCGATAAAATTTCTGACGGCAAAGGATTGCATATGGAGGATATACAGGGATGTAAGGTTTGCGAAGGATAAATCGCCGTATAAGACCAATTTCGGGGCATTTATGGCCAAGGGGGGGAAGAAGAACCATGGGCCCGGGTATTACTTTCATATACAACCCGGTGAGTGTTTTTTATCGGGAGGGGTATGGATGCCCGAGCCGGCGATAACCAAGAAGATAAGGAATGAGATTTACTATAATTACGAGGAGTTTAAGGGGATACTCGAGCATAAGGATTTCAGGAAGTACTTTGACGGTATCGATGAGTGGGACCGGCAGAAGCTGCCGCCACGGGAGTTTCCAAAGGATTTCGCAGGGATGAACCTGCTGCTGAACCGGAGCTTTACGATATCACATGCGCTCGATGAGAAGGTGCTGCACTCTGACGGCCTGCTGGATTATGCGGTTAAGGTTTATAAGGCGATGGGGCCATACAACGCATTTCTCACAAGAGCGATTGAGTAAGTAGTGAGGAGTGAAGGGAAATCTTTTCTTCTCACTCTTCACTTTTCACTCTTCACCTCTATATTCTGCCGATTATTGTTTGTTTGCCAGTTACGAGCTGGTTGAGGGTGATCTCGAGTTGTGTATCGAGGGGCAAGAGGAGGTCGACGCGTGAGCCGAATTTGATAAAGCCCAGTTCGTCGCCCTGGAGCTCGGGGGTACCGACCTTGGGGTAGGTGACGATACGGCGGGCGACGGCACCTGCGATCTGGCGAACGAGGATTTCTTTTCCACTGTCGGTCTGGATGACAGTAGTTGCCCTTTCATTTTCCAGCGAGGATTTGGGACTGAATGCCACCATGTGCTTGCCGGGGTGGTAGAAGTAATATTTGATCATCCCGGAGACGGGGAACCAGTTAATGTGAACGTTACGGGCAGACATAAAGATGGAGACCTGGATACGTTCATCTTTAAAATACTCGGGTTCGATGGTTTTCTCGATGACGACAATTTTACCATCGGCAGGGCAGGAGATGATATTATCGCCACCGTTAAGACTCCTGACTGGCGCCCTGAAAAATCTTACTATCATTATAAAAAACCATAATCCCGCTGCATAGAGGATGAGGTGGAACCAGGTTTGTACATGAAAGATATGATTAAAAGTAAGCAGCACGACGGCTACGAAGAGTAAAGCTATGGAGATTGTCGTGTATCCTTCTCTGTGAATGGTCATTTTTACCGGTTAAAGAAGATTTTGTAAAACGAAATACAAAAATACAAAAGGAGATGAAACAAAGATCGTATCGAAACGATCGAGAATACCTCCATGGCCGGGCAGGATATTACCGGAATCTTTAAGGTTCAGGCTTCTTTTAAAGAGGGATTCTGCCAGGTCGCCGAAGGTGCCGAAGATAATTATGAGGAGAGTCAGCACCAGGATGTGGATGAAGAGTATTCCTTCGGAGATAAAATAATAACCGGTTGCTGCCAGGAGCGCAATCACCACTCCGCCGATGGTCCCTTCCCAGGTTTTCTTTGGCGATATACGTTCGAAGAATTTATGTTTCCCGAAATTCTTACCTACCAGGTAGGCGCCGGTATCGTAAATCCATGTGAGCAGAAAGTAAGCCGTAAGGTAGGCCGGGAAGTGATGAAATACGGTGCCGCCGATCGGATCGTTCATCATGTTGAGAAGTGCAAGAGGGATTGCCACATAGATCATGCCGAAGATGGTGACGGCTGCATTGATCAATGGGTTATCAATTTTACGGAACAATTCAAAGATGCCGGGAATAAACAGAATGGGCAATATCAGAACCAGGGAAATACCTATTACCAGAACATTTTGCTGCAGAAAGAGAAAGAAGCCGGTAATGATCAGATAGATGATCACCCCGAGGATTGTCCCGGTCCATCTCTGCGGTTTACAACTATGAATTGTGGTGATGGAATAAAATTCCCAGAGGCCAAGGATCACGACTACGAGGAAGATCGCCGCAAAGAAGAACCGGTCGAGGTAGAGGGATGCAAGGATCAGAAAGACCATAGACAGCCCGGTAATGGTACGTGCCCAAAAATTACTCATCTGAGAGAAATTGGTTTACAATAAGTTCGGCTTTTAAAATATCACCCCGGCGGATATTCAGTTCAATCTCGCCGAAGGCCAGGTATGAAGAATCCTTTTTATTCACGATCACGGCGGGGATGTCTTCGTTTTCAAGCAGATCTTTCAGCATCTCTACTTTATAGGGTATTACAGATCTATAAATCACCTCCCATCCTTCGTCGGGTTCATCAGTCATTTTCGGGAGATTTATCCTCTATCAGAAAAACATACAATTCCTTTGGGCCATGGGCTCCCATCACCAGTGTCTTCTCGATATCGGCAGTACGGCTCGGTCCGGTTATGAATGAAATCAGCGATGGGAAACCATCTTCATATTTCTTCCTGATCAGTTTCAATGCATCTTTCAGATCGGGAACGAGCTGTGAAGACCAGGCGACGACGATGTGGATCTCGGGAAAGACATTCATCCTTCTTCCCGGTGAAACGTGAGAAGAGACCATGATCGTACCCAGTCGTGCTACGAGGTATTCACACCGGGTGATCCCCAGCTTCATATCGGTGAATTTATCCGGATCGGATTCAAAAGGAATGCCGCCCTGCTTCAGGAGTTCCTGCAATTGTTCATCGTAACAATAGATCACGGGCCAGTCCTTTTCGAGGATATAAGCCTGGAGGAAGGATAGAAATTCATCCTCACTCTCGCAGTACCCGAATTTTCCGGAAACTTTTACCAGTTCTTCTGCAAAGGTCACATCCAGGGGTTCCGTCAGGGGAGGATAGACGCTGCTATCCATATCAATGATGGGATAAGGAGCATCGGTCTTTTCGATCA
>JBEKQA010000061.1:0-16417 GCA_049520195.1 Bacteroidales bacterium | reverse complement strand
CTCTATTTTTATAAGACCTTCTTTGAACGTGATAATTTTACTTCCAGACTTGCTATTTTTTATTTTGATAAAAGTCATTATCCTGAAACCATTGAACTCAACAAATATCTAGTTAATAAAAAAGGACCAAAAGCCGAATATTATGAGAAGATAGGATATTCTTATCAGAAACTTGGAAAATTCCAGGAAGCCATAGAATATTACAATAAGGCAGAGCTTTTCGATGGTGACCGACTGTGGATACTAAAGAAATTAGGATGGTGTTCATTGAAAATGAAGGATTATGACAATTCCCTGAGTTTTTTTGAAGAATGCTCGCAACTTCAGCCGGATGATCTGACAATACAGGCACAAATAGGGCAGTGCCATTTAAGCCTCAAAAATTTCGAAGACGCTCTGACCAGCTATTCCAAGGTATATTTCTTTCAACCAGAGAATTATAAAGTACTGCGTCCAATTGCGTATTGCCAGTTTGTTCTTGGGAAGCTTGCCACAGCGGAAGAATCTTACCAGAAAATACTTTCAGGGACTGAAAATCCGGGGCCTTTCGATTTGATGAATGCAGGACATGTAAAACTATGCCTTAACAAGAAAGGTGAAGCCCTGTCACTATATATGAGAAGCAAAGCTGATCTGTTTTTTGCCACAAATTCGTTCCAGTCATTCTTTGAAGAGGATATTCCTAATCTTCTGAAAAACGGGATCAGTGAAGAAGAGCTGCCATTACTCATAGACTACCTACTTTTCCAAGTTGAGTAATCATTGTGGTGATTATTCGCCAGGTATACCCAGAGCGAAGGAAGAGCGAACAAAGTATATACAGAGTCTATAGAAAGTCTATAGGAAATGTATTTCAAAGTAATTTAAACAGCTAATTATCAAGCTGTTAAAAATCATGGAATCATACTTAATCTTTATAGAATCTTAATTATTAATGAGTTAATAATCTATATTGGTGGGACATTGTAAAGATCAGGACCCAGAAAATAAATGGAAGCAGGGTTTGAACATGTCCTTTTTACTACTATAAGATTAATATTGGTGAGGAAAACATTTTCCTCCATTTTGTATTATTTTTGTTTTTCAGACATTGTAATACTCCAAAATGGGAAATTTTTTACTGATTCTCAAAAATCTAAAGTAAAAGGCAGAACGCTGCGGGTAAAAGCCAAAATTTCTCTCAACAGAGTATTTCCAAATTCAAATAGCAGAATAGTTAAAGAAAAGAATTAATGAAGCAGGTAAAAATCTTCCTAATAAAGTCAGTTATTTATATACTTTAATTTTTATTTATCAAGACTAAAAACTTTAAAGATTACATGTTCAGAATAGAGAGTAAGATAAACGCAAAAAGCGATGAATTCATCAGGAACAAAGAGGAATATCTTTTGATCCTCGCGAGATTTAAAGATATTTTATCCAAAGTCAGAAAAGGCGGGCCGGAACAGTCCGTAGCGAGGCATAAAGAACGTGGTAAATTATTGGCCCGTGAGCGTATAGATCTTCTCGTTGATAAAAACACTCCTTTCATTGAATTGTCGACATTAGCTGCTTATGATCTGTACAATAATGAGTTCCCATCGGCCGGGATTGTAACAGGAATCGGGGTTATTCATGGAAAAGAAACCATGTTCATTGCAAATGATGCAACTGTAAAAGGAGGTACCTATATCAAGGAGACTATAAAAAAGCATGTAAGAGCGCAGGAAATAGCCATGGAGAATCACCTTCCTTGCGTGTACCTTGTAGATTCCGGCGGAGTGTTTTTACCGGAACAGGCGAATGTTTTTCCGGATAAGTACGACTTTGGCAGGTTCTTCTTCAACCAGGCCAGGTTATCTGCCAAAGGAATTCCGCAGATTGCAGTGGTCATGGGATCCTGTACAGCTGGTGGTGCTTATGTTCCCGCAATGAGTGATGAGACGATAATTGTCAGGAACCAGGGGACCATTTTTATCGGTGGACCACCTTTGGTTAAAGCTGCTACCGGCGAAGAGGTGACAGCAGAAGAACTGGGAGGTGCTGATGTACATACTTCAATTTCAGGTGTTGCTGACCATATGGCAGAAAATGATGTGCATGCGATCCAGATCTGCAGGAATATCTTTGAATCGATACAGCGTCATGAATATCAGCAACTTGAAACGATTCCTGTTGAAGAGCCCTATTATGATCCGAAAGAACTTTATGGCATCTTACCGGTTGATTTAAAGAAACCTGTCGATTCGCGCGAGATCATTGCAAGAATTGTGGATGGCAGTAAATTTCATGAATTCAAAGAACGATATGCTCCCACATTGGTCACCGGTTTTGCTCATATCATGGGATTCCCGATAGGGATCCTTGCCAATAACGGAGTACTCTTTGGGGAGACGGCTCTAAAAGGAGCTCATTTTGTTCAACTCTGCACCAGCCGGAATATCCCTATTCTTTTTCTGCAGAATATCACTGGTTTTATTGTCGGAAAAGAATATGAGCGCAACGGCATTGCTCGTGACGGCGCAAAATTTGTACATGCAGTAGCCAATGCCGATGTTCCGAAGTTTACAGTCATTTTCGGAGGATCATTTGGTGCCGGAAATTATGCAATGGCAGGCAGGGCTTATGAGCCAAGATTCTTGTTTATGTATCCCAGTTCAAAGATATCAGTCATGGGTGGAGAGCAGGCGGCTAATGTTCTTATTACCGTGAAAGAAGACCAGCTTAAGATGCAAGGCAAGACATTATCCAATGAAGAGCGGGATAAAATGATGCAAATGATCCTGAAGAAATATGAAGATGAGGGGTCGGCCTACTACAGTACTGCAAGGTTATGGGATGACGGAATTATCGATCCTGCAGATACCCGCAAAATACTTGGATTGGCGATAGCTATCTCCCGGAACAGGAAGTATGAGAAAACAACTTACGGAGTATTCAGAATGTAAGCATATGAGAAAATTCGAGACCATAGAGACAGAACTTGATCATGAGATCCTGACCATATACCTTGACCGACCTGAGATTCATAATGCCTTCAATGAAGTGATGCTTAAGGAATTAATAGAGGTATTCGAGAATTCCGACAAGCAGGAGATCCTGTGTGTGGTATTGCGAGGAAGAGGAAAATCGTTCTGTGCCGGAGTTGATCTTCAATGGATGAAATCTGTTTCAAAAAACAGTTACGAGGAAAACTACCAGGAGAGCTTATTACTGTCAAAGTGCTTTGATACCATATATACCTCTAAGAAACCAACGATTGCTGTCACACATGGTGCTGTTCTCGGAGGGGCAAACGGGCTTGTTTCGGCATGTGATTTTGCTTATTCTGCTGATACTGCAATCTTCTCATTAAGTGAGGTCAAGATCGGAATCGTGCCTGCATGTATATCGCCATACGTAATAAAGAGGATCGGTGAATATGGCGCCCGGGACCTTATGCTGACGGGAAGAAGAATCAATGGAACAGAAGCAGAAGCCTTACGTCTCGTGAACAAATCAGTTCATCCTGAGCATCTTGAGGAAACAGTCGCAGAGGTCATTGCAAATCTGCGGACCAGCGGACCTAATGCCATCAAGCACTGCAAAAGACTCATTCATGATGTAAGTAACAACCTCACAATGCAGGAGGCTTTTGATTATACAGCCAGGATGATTGCTGAAATCAGAGCTTCGGAAGAAGGGCAGGAAGGAATGAATGCTTTTCTTGAGAAACGAAAACCGAATTGGATAGATTGATCTGCTAAGATGAAGAAAATCAACAAAATACTGATTGCGAACCGGGGAGAGATCGCAGTAAGGGTTATGCGTACTGCCAGGAGGATGGGGATTTCAACAGTTGCAATTTATTCTGAGCCGGATCGAAAATCATTACATATCAGTGAAGCTGATGAGGCGATCTTAATAGAAGGGTTGGAACTGAGTGAAACTTATCTGAATATTTCAAAGATCATTGATGTTGCGAAAAGAACAGGATGTGATGCCTTGCATCCCGGATATGGATTCCTGGCAGAGAATCCTTTGTTTGTAGAGGCCTGCGAAGAGGCCGGGATCATATTTATTGGTCCCAAGTCAGATATCATGCGTGTAATGGGCAATAAGATCGCGGCACGTGAATTCGTAAAGAAAGTGGGAGTCCCTATAACGGAAGGTTTAACGGGAAATAAGGCAACCCTGTTTCATGCGAAAGACAGGATCGGGTTTCCTATTTTAATCAAGGCAGCCGCAGGTGGCGGAGGGAAGGGAATGCAGATCGTTCACGATGAAAAAGACCTTGAAGAAGCACTCGAATCAACCAGCAGACAAGCGATGGCTTATTTCGGTGATGATACAATTTATCTTGAGAAGTACCTTGATGAACCACGTCATATTGAGTTCCAGATCCTTGGCGATAATTTTGGAAATGTAATTCATCTTTTCGAAAGAGAATGCTCGATCCAGAGGCGGTATCAGAAGATAATCGAGGAGTCGCCCTCTCCCACCCTGACACCGGATTTAAGAAGGAAAATGGGTTCTGCAGCAATCAGAATCGGGAAAGAGATTGGTTATACAAATGCGGGAACCATTGAATTTCTTGTAGACAAAGAACTTAACTTCTATTTCCTGGAAATGAATACCCGGATACAGGTAGAACATCCTGTCACAGAGATGGTTACCGGGACCGATATCGTGGAAGAACAAATCCTGATTGCGGAAGGATATCCATTGCGAATAAAGCAGGAAGAACTTGCTCAAAGAGGACATGCCATTGAATGCAGGATCTATGCTGAAGATCCGGAGAACAATTTCAGGCCATCCCCCGGACATATGTCCTTATATATAGAACCCAAAATGGATCATATCAGGATCGACAAAGGGATTGGTGACACAGCCGAGATAACGAGCTCATTCGACCCTATGATCTGTAAATTAATTTCTTATGGAAAGGACCGTGAAGAGGCTCGGCAAAGAATGATTGCGGCACTTCATGATTATACTATCCACGGGATTAAGACAAATATACTTTTTCTATCAGAACTCCTTAAGAGTAAAGCCTTCATTACCAATTCGATCTCAACAAAATTCTGTGATGAACACCTTGTTGAGCTGATTTCTCAAATAAAGAAGAGTTACGATCAATTACCGTCAGAAGTACCCATGATTGGCTTTTTATTAATGACTCTTGGGATAAAGGAAAATGAATCTCAGAAAAATAACCATTCGATTGATATATGGAATAATACTGGTTTTTGGAGAGAAGAGCGAATTGTAAAAGTCAAAGCTGATGGCAGAGATCGTATAATTAAAATTCTCAATTCAACCGGACCTTATTATAAGTTGTCTTTTGCAAAAGCTGTTTACAACGCCAGTATAGAAGCGGAAGAACCATCAAAGCTTGTTTTTCAAATCGGGGAAAAAGAATACAGGATCTATTTCTCAAAAGACCCAGATGGATTATGGTCAATCAGTTATGAAGGGCACATCTTTGAAATGCAGCGACTTGATTTTCTTCCGGAATCGATATCGTCCGTTCGTTTCGAGTTGGATGGTCACAGCAATGATGTCTTTTCACCTATGCCAGGAAAAGTCATCAAAATATTTGTAAAAAAGGGGGATAAAGTAAACAAAGGGGATATTTTACTCATTGTCGAGGCGATGAAAATGGAGAATTCAATTGTTTCTCCTTCAAATGGATTGATATCGGAGATCAATGTGGCAATAAATGACCGCATCGATCCGGGTAGAGCATTAATAAATATTGAAAAAGAAGAAAACTAAGATAAACCAATCATAATCAATGAACAAGGTAGTAAAAGATGCAAATGAAGCCATTCTGGGAATCAACGATTATATGACTATAATGTTCGGTGGCTTTGGCTTGTGCGGGATTCCTGAGAACTGTATCAAGGCATTGATGGAAAAAGGGATTAAGGGATTGACCTGCATATCAAATAATGCTGGGGTGGATGATTTTGGGTTGGGAATACTTCTGGCTAACTACCAGATAAAAAAGATGATGTCATCCTATGTTGGTGAGAACAAAGAGTTTGAGCGTCAATTACTAAGTGGTGAACTTGAAGTTGAGCTTATCCCGCAAGGAACCCTTGCAGAAAGGATCCGGGCAGGAGGTGCCGGTATTCCCGCGTTTTATGTTCCAGCAGGTTATGGGACTGAAGTGCAGGGAAACAAGGAAGTCCGAAACTTTAACGGGAAAATGTATTTGATGGAGACCGGACTTACAGCTGATTACGCTATAGTCAAAGCTCAGTATGGCGATACCATGGGAAACCTTATCTACAATAAAACAGCCAACAACTTTAACCAGGCGATGGCAACCGCAGGTAAAATCACCATTGCGGAAGTTGAGAAACTTGTTCCTTATGGTACGCTTGATCCAAATCACATACATACTCCCGGGATTTATATTCACAGGATATTCCAGGGAAAGGATTATGAAAAGCGGATTGAATTCAGAATGACAAGAAGTTAAAGGAGAGGATTTATGGCACTCGATAAACATGGAATTGCACGAAGGATAGCAAAAGAATTAAAGGATGGGTATTATGTCAATCTCGGGATCGGGATCCCGACACTTGTTGCGAATTATATTCCTGAAGGAATGGATGTTATCCTTCAGTCGGAAAACGGATTATTGGGTATCGGGCCTTTCCCCGTTCAGGATGAAGTGGATCCCGACCTCATTAATGCAGGGAAACAGACAATTACAGCTCTGCCGGGGTCAGCATTTTTTGATTCCTCAGCAAGTTTTGCGATGATCCGTGGCGGGCATATTGATCTGACTGTACTCGGAGTATTTGAGGTCTCTGAGAAGGGAGACATTTCAAGCTGGAAAATTCCGGGGAAATTAGTTAAAGGCATGGGCGGGGCAATGGATCTTGTTGCAGCCGCCAAGAATATAATTGTTGCTACTACTCATACAGATAAGGATGGGAAATCGAAACTTCTTAAAAAATGCACTCTTCCATTGACTGGTGTAAATTGCGTCAACAGGATCATTACCGATCTGGCAGTAGTAGATGTGACTGACAAAGGATTTAAGTTGAAAGAAAGGGCTCCCGGCGTGACTGTTGAAGAGATCATGGCTGCAACTGAAGGGACGTTGATCATTGAGGGAGAAATCCCAGAAATGGAATTCTGAATTTAATCTTATTTATTAAATTGATTATGAATTAACAGGGTAATATCTATGAACTATCCAAAGAAAGTAGTTATCGGAGATATAACTGTCAGGGATGGATTTCAGCATGAAGAAAATTTCATTCCGACCGAGGCAAAGATATGGTTAGCTGAGCAATTGGTATTGGCAGGATTCAAGCATATTGAAGTTACCAATCTTGGGAACCCGCAGGGAATGCCGCAGTTCAAGGATGCCGATACTGTTCTGAAAGCCCTTCGGGCAAGTAAAAAAATTGCGCATTTAATCGGGGGAGTTTCAATTACTGCAATAACCATCAGGGAGAAAGCCATTGAACGCGCCATCCAGGCGAAGAAAGACGGTTTTGGACCTGACAGGATCCTACTCATGGTTTCGACCAGCGAATCTCATCATATGAAAAATTCAGGGATCAGTCTGGACGAATACTGGAAAATGGTGGAGAAGTATATTCCAATGGCGAGAGATGCCGGACTCAAGGTCAATGGTACTGTAAGCACGATCTGGGGATGTCCGATTGAAGGACCGACTGAGATGAAGACGGCGATAGAATTCGCAAAGCGCTGGTTTGCAATTGGTGCCAATGATGTTGAACATGCTGATCACGATGGATCTGCAAGTCCAGACAGGGTTTATAAATATTATTCCATGCTTTTAGAAGCAATCCCCAGGCCGGAGAAACAGATCGTCCATTTTCACACTACCAGGGGATGGGGTTTGGCTAATGTGTTAGCAGCTTTACAGGCCGGAATGACGAATTATGAATCGACAATGGGGGGAATTGGCGGACAGCCTGCAAACTTCGTGAGTGGAGTCCCTGTAGCCGGGACAGGAAGCTATTATTATAAAGATCCGAATATTGTGGGATTAAATTCAACGGAAGACATGGTTGTGATGATGGATGAGATGGGAATTGATACGGGTGTTGATGTAGATAAAGTACTGGAGATCGGAATGATGGTAGAAAAAATTGTTGGGAGAAGGCTTCGATCTGAATCCATAAGGAATGGAAGAATTCCAAAATCTATGACTGGTAAAAGCTAGCTAAAATGAAAATAATTGAATCTCCTCGTGAGGGGATGCAAAGTTTAGACTCTATTATACCAACTAATAAAAAGACACGCTATATCCAACAGCTGTTAAAGGTGGGATTTGACACTGTAGAGGTGGGGAGTATTGTTTCGGCAAAGCTGATCCCACAGATGGCTGACACTTTGGAATTAATTAAAAACGTTGACTTCTCAGATACTAAATCAAAAAGAATGGTACTGGTTGTCAATAAGAAAGGAGCTGAGATTATTTCCGGGGTGCCTGAGATCACACATATCTCCTACCCTCATTCCATTTCAGAAACCTTTTTAAAGAAAAATATAAATGCCAGTGTCGGGAAATCATTGGAAACGGTGGGTGAGATTCTTAATATCTGCGAAAAGAGCGGGAAGCGACCTGTTATTTATATTTCCATGGCTTTTGGGAATCCTTATGGTGATCCCTGGAGCAAAGATATTTTGGTTGAATCCATCACTACCCTCAAAACAATTGGAGTCAAGATAATTCCCTTATCGAATGTTGCCATTGAGATTGAGAAAGGAATCATCAAAGAAATATTCTCCTTATTGATCCCTGAATTTCAGACAATTGAGTTCGGACTTCATCTACATACGACAAATCAAAACTGGCAGGAAAATATTCTTGCAGCCTATGAAGCGGGATGCAGAAGGTATGATTCGGTTATTAATGGGTATGGGGGTTGTCCAATGTCAGGCAAAGAGATGCTTGGGAATCTTAAAACTGAGAACCTTGTTGAATTTACCCGTAATCAAGGATTAGCAGGCAGTCTTGATTTTCATGCTCTGGATGAGGCTGTTAAACTGTCAGCGCTCACTTTTATGGAGCAGGCGCAATAGGCAATAGGCAGTAGGCAAGAGGAATGAAAAATTAAGAATTAACAATTTGAAATTCAGTATATGTATCTGAGCGAAGAACATGATATGATCCGAAAGACTGTGCGGGATTTTGCTGAACGCGAAGTTAAACCAGTCGCAAAGGAGCTTGATGAGAAAGGCGAATTTTCCATTCCGCTGACAAAGCGGATGGGTGAATTGGGGCTTTTTGGGTTAAGAACTCCCGTAGAATATGGTGGTTTGGACATGGACACACTTGCCTATGTCATTGCTGTTGAAGAGCTTGCAAGGATTGACAGTTCACAAGCAGCCACGTTGGCAGCCCATATATCACTGGGTATCGGACCTATAATGAACTATGGGACAGATGAACAAAAGAAAAAGTATCTTCCGATGTTATCGACCGGTGAGGCAACCTGGGCGTTCGGGTTAACGGAGCCGGATGCGGGTAGTGATTCACGAAACACCAAGTCGACAGCTCATCTTGAAGACGGTTACTGGATCATCAATGGTTCAAAGACTTTTATTACGAATGGCTCGTCATCAATTAATAAAGGAGCTACTGTTCAGGTTGTTACAGGAAATGCCAACGGACAGAAAGAATTCTCCACAATTCTTGTGGATGCCGAAACACCTGGATTCAGGCGAATGCCCATGCATGGGAAAATGATGTGGAGGGCCTCGGACACGGCTCAATTATTTTTGGAGGACTGCAGAGTTCCTGAATCCAACTTACTGGGAAAGAGAGGAGAAGGATCAAAGATCATGCTTAATACTCTGGACAGTGGGCGATTAGCTATTGGTGCGATGGGGCTTGGATTAGCCCAGGGAGCATTTGAGTTGGCAATGAAATATGCCAAATCGAGGAGACAATTCGGTAAACCCATTGCCGAATTCCAGGTCAATGCTTTTAAGCTGGCGGATATGGCAACAAAAATCGAGCTGGCAAGAAACCTCCTATATAAGGGTGCCTGGCTGAAATCGAATCAGAAGCCTTTTGCAAAAGAGGCAGCCATGGCGAAGTTGTACTGTTCTGAGATTGCCAGAGAAATAGCAGATGAAGCTGTCCAACTACATGGAGGATATGGACTTATGAAAGATTACGATATTGAGCGATTCTATCGTGACCAGAGGATCTTACAGATTGGTGAGGGGACTTCAGAGATCCAAAGATTAGTTATTTCAAGATATATAGGCTGTTACGATTAGCCTAATAATGAGATATTTGTTTATATTTGTTTATATTTGACAGCAAATCGAAATTACAATCTCCTGATCCTGAAATAGCTAAATCATGGTACAAATTGCAATCCTGTCCGCAAGCGTTAGAAAAGGAAGAAACAGTCATCGTGTTGCCTTATTTTTTAAGAGGTTTATTGAAGAGAAGAACCTTGCCAGTGTTGAAATCATCGACCTGAACGAATATAAGTTCCCACTTTTTGATGAGAGGTTGATGTTCCAGAAAGATCCTATTCCTGAATTGTTGGATTACTCAAAAAGAATTAATGATGCAGACGGGGTACTGATTGTGACACCCGAATATAATGGCGGATATCCGGCAAGTCTGAAGAATGCGATCGATGTACTTTATCCGGAATGGCAAAAAAAACCTATAGCGATCTCGACTTGTTCGGATGGTGATTTTGGTGGTAACCAAGTAATTACATCTCTTCAGTTTTCATTGTGGAAGATGCATGCATTAACCGTTCCAGCGATGTTCCCAAATCCAAATGTGGATAAAACTTATGATGATCAAGGCAATCCGATAGACAAGGCAGGAATTGAAAAGAGAGCGTTGAATTTTCTTAGAGAGTTCCTTTGGGTTATTGAAGCAAAAAGAAGAATGAAAGAGAATTAGAATGGCTGATGTACTTTCAGGGCGGGATTTTAGTAATGAATTCATTTTCAGCTCATCACGTAGTCGGGGGCCTGGTGGTCAAAATGTTAATAAGGTCAATACTAAAGTCGAACTGCGGTTTAATATTCTTCATTCCAATATTTTAACTGATGAAGAGAAAGAGATCTTGTTAATCCGGTTGTGTAAAAAGATAAATGAGGAAGGATTCCTGATCATCGTTTCCCAAAGTGAACGCACACAATTAAAGAACAAGCTCAAGACCATTGAGAAATTCTATTTGCTTATATTCAAAGCACTTACTCCAGTAAAGAAGCGAAAACCCACTATTCCAAATCAAGCCTCAATAGAAAAAAGGCTGAAAGAAAAGAAGATCGCGGCGGAAAAGAAATCCAGAAGGAAGTTCGAGGAGTAAATTCAGTAAAGTTTACCAGATTTATTTTATTTCTCCCTGCTAAATAATCAGGTAGCCGAGAATTCAATACAGAACATTTACAGTGTTTAATATTAATATACAAACACTTAAGGTACTATCTTTTAATATATGTTAGAATAAATTAATTATCAATATGTTACAAACATTATTGATGATTAATAAGAAAAAGAATGTCAATATGACAGAAAATCAGTAAGAAATTTCAGATTGCAATAAAAGAAAATATTTCCGGGAATTAAGCAGCTATCTGTTTGATATATAATGGATATACTAAAATACAACTTTGCCTATGGGTTAATCGAACCTAAGACGAATGAAAGACGAACAAAAGACGAAGGAAGAACGAACAATGATTAAATTTTCACTGAACAATAACTGATCTTTCAACGAACCAAGGGTATTGACAGAATGTCAGTATAACAATTAGGAATTAGGAATTGGAAATTTAACTTATAACGGGAAAAAGAATCAAAGGTCAGACTTCTGCGAGAGTAAATGCTTCTTTCATCCTCACTCCTTTTTCGGTATCCATTAATGAACAGCACTCATGATAGAGATCATGTTCAAAGAAGAGGATGAAATTCTTTTCAACAGTTTCCTTTAGAAACATTTCTTTCTCCTCTAGTGTAATTAAAGGTCTTGTATCATAACTCATGACATATGGAAGGGGAATATGGGCGGCGGAAGGAAGCAGATCAGCCATAAAAACCAACGTTTTCCCATGATAATTAATGAATGGGATCACCTGACCATCGGTATGTCCGTAGAAGAGCCGGATGGAAATGCCAGGAAACAGCTCGCAATCATGGTCAATAAACTGAAGTCTTCCCTTCTCTTTAATTGGCAGAATATTCTCTTTCAGAAAGGAAGCTTTTTCGCGATTATTTGGATTGGTAGCCCAATCCCATTGTTTTCTGCCAATATAGTACGTTGCATTTTTAAAAGTCGCGATATAATCTGTTTTATCTGAATTCCAACGAATTGCATCGCCACAATGGTCAAAATGAAGATGCGTAAGGATCACATCCGTAATATCGTCAACAGTAAATCCATGCAGTGCAAGAGATTTGTCAAGATC
The DNA here is from genome assembly GCA_049520195.1 of Bacteroidales bacterium. GTDB lineage: Bacteria > Bacteroidota > Bacteroidia > Bacteroidales > FEN-979 > FEN-979. The sequence continues at coordinate 4,012 of JBEKQA010000061.1, read as the reverse complement.
CGAATCGCCGTTCAAGTAATAGTTCGAGAAAAACTTTTCAGATTGCTTGGCGCCTATTCCAGTATCAATCAATATCTTCCTTTCGCCATCAACGATAAGCAAGCAGCGCATTATCCAGTTACACAGATTATTATCGTCACAAGGATATAATTTGCTCCATATTACTTTAGGTACGACGCCAAACATAGCACCTCCATCAAGTTTCAGGTTCCCTGTATTTACCGGATACAACTGCATCTCTATATTTTAATTAGGAATCAGGAGTTTGAATTAGTAATTAGGAATCTGCTATTTGTAAGTCTTGACAAGCATTTCGCCTTTAATCACTCTCATTGCGTTAGCAGCCATAGCTTTAATCTCATTATCACCAGCATAGATGAAAGTCGGGGCCATTTTTTCAACATGTTCAAGGATAAATTTGACGATAATATCATAATGGGCTAATTCTCCGGTTAGTAAAATTGCATCCACATCGCCTTTCAGCACTGCAAACATCTCACCGATATATTTTGCGACCTGGTATCCCATAGCTTCGACGACTAATTTTGCGTATTTGTCACCATTTTTGATCCTGGTTTCAATTTCATTCATACTAATTGTCCCGAGCAGACCGTTCAGTCCTCCGCAATGGGTAATCAAACATTCGATCTCTTCCTTTGTTTTTGTGCCGCTGAAGCATAAATTAACAATATCTCCCAAAGGTAAGGTGCCAGACCGGACGAGGGAGAATGGGCCATCACCAGCGAATCCCTGATTGACATCAATTACTTTACCTTTACGATGGGCTCCGACCGTTGTGCCATTACCCATGTGAACTATAATAAGGTTCAAATCCTCGTACTTTTTCTTGTGGGTTTCGGCGTGAAGATTCCCTACGGCTTTTTGATTCAGAGCATGAAAAATCGATTTTCTCTTTATTCCGGGAGCACCTGTGATCCTGGCAATCTCTTCCAGTTCATCTACGACTGTGGGATCGGCTATCAATGCTCGTGCCCCTGGTATTTCAGTTGCTATAGCCGCAGCCAGCAGTCCTCCAATGTTGATGATATCCTCACCAACAGGACTATGAATAAGGTCGTGCTTTACCTGTTCATTCACTTCATAAACACCAGACTCAACCGGGTGTACAAGGCCGCCACGAGAGATCACGATTTTTACCTCATCCAAAGCGAACTGGTTGTTCAATAATTCTTTCAGAACAATATCTTTACGGAAATTCACCTGATCGTAAATACTTTCAAATTCAGCTAATTCTTCTTTCGTATGTTTACGACCGATCATATATCGCAATTTATAATTATCGTAAACAGCAATCTGAGTTTCTTTATCTTTTGGATTAACAACAAGAATGTTGAAAGGGGTCATAATGAACATTTTAAGATTTACATATTTCTTCTATACTGCCCGCCTACTTCAAAGAGGGCTGAAGTAATCTGTCCGATTGAGCAATATTTGGTTGCTTCCATCAGAGCCTCAAAGATATTGCGATTTTGCAATGCTGCTTCTTTTAATTTTTCAATGCTTTTATTTGATTCATCCGGATAAGTTTTATGCAACTGACCGAGCATCTCTATCTGGTACTCTTTTTCTTCTTCAGTAGCACGAATGACTTCTCCAGGAATCACTGTTGGAGAGCCTTTACTTGAAAGAAATGTATTGACTCCCATAATAGGAAGCTTGCCAGTATTTTTTAGTGTTTCATAATAGAGAGACTCTTCCTGGATCTTTCCCCGCTGATACATGGTTTCCATTGCACCGAGAACACCTCCCCTTTCAGAGATCCGTTCGAATTCAAGTAAAACGGCTTCTTCAACCAGATCTGTTAACTCTTCAATAATAAAGGAACCCTGAAGCGGATTCTGATTCTTTGCAAGCCCCAGTTCATGATTAATAATCATCTGGATAGCCATGGCACGACGTACTGATTCTTCAGTAGGTGTAGTTATAGCTTCGTCGTAAGCATTGGTATGGAGTGAGTTACAATTATCATATATTGCGTACAGAGCCTGTAATGTAGTCCGGATGTCATTAAAGTCAATTTCCTGTGCATGCAATGACCGGCCGGAAGTCTGAATGTGATATTTCAGCATTTGAGAGCGCTCATCAGCTTTATATTTATACTTCATGGCTTTTGACCAGATAAGCCGGGCAACACGACCGATGACAGAATACTCAGGATCAATACCATTCGAAAAGAAGAACGACAGATTGGGGGCAAATTTATTGACGTCCATCCCGCGAGAGACGTAGTATTCAACATAAGTAAAGCCGTTGGCGAGGGTGAAAGCGAGTTGACTAATGGGGTTAGCGCCTGCCTCTGCGATATGATATCCTGAAATAGAAACAGAATAGAAATTCCTAACCTGATGATCTATAAAATATTCCTGAATATCGCCCATCATTTTCAAGGCAAAGTCAATAGAAAAAATACAGGTGTTCTGAGCCTGATCCTCTTTCAGAATATCTGCCTGGACTGTTCCCCTGACTTTTCTGATCGTTTCAGATTTGATCTTCCTGTAAACTTCGGCAGGCAGAACCTGGTCTCCGGTCACGCCTAATAACATGAGACCCAGACCATCATTTCCTTTTGGAAGTTCCCCCTGATAAGAAGGACTCGTAGTTTTTTTCTTTTTAAAGATGTCCTTAATCTTCTTTTCAGTTTCTTCGACCAAGCCGTTTTCCCTGATATAAATCTCACATTGCTGGTCAATAGCGGCATTCATAAAATAGCCAACCATAGCGGGAGCAGGTCCATTAATAGTCATTGATACAGAAGTATTCGGGTTTACCAGGTTCAAACCTGAATAAAGTTTCTTTGTATCATCGAGGCAAGCGACGGAGACTCCTGAATTCCCAATCTTTCCGTAAATATCCGGACGCCGGCCTGGGTCGTGACCATACAAAGTAACTGAGTCATAAGCTGTTGATAATCTCACAGCTGGCAATCCTGATGAAAGATAATGAAACCGTTTGTTGGTCCGTTCGGGACCACCTTCTCCGGCAAACATTCTTGTAGGATCTTCCTCTTTACTTTTGAAAGGGAAGACTCCGGCAGCATAAGGAAACTGACCGGGAACATTTTCTTTCAGGTTCCATTTCAGGATATCTCCCCAAGCAGTATATTTTGGCAGTGAGATTTTCGGTATTCTCAGGTGAGAAAGAGATTCGGTGTGTGTTTCGATATGGATCTCTTTACCTCTTACTTTATATGTATAAGTATCATCAATATAAGATCTTACCTTTTCATCCCAACCGTTAAGTATTTCCTGATTTGCAGGATTTAATTTTTTTGCAGTATCTTCATAAAGCAGATGCAATTCGAGCATAGTCCCGGTACGGTTTACAGTACCAGGTAAAATTTCATCTTGCTGATTTTCAGGTGAATTCAGAATCGTTTCAATTGTTTTATTGATAGCATACAGACTTTGGGCAATGTTTGCCTGATCTTCAGCCCATTGGTTATAATTTCTAATAGTTTCAGCAATCTCGGCAAGATAACGTGTGCGAGAAGGAGGGATAATATAGATTTTGGTATTCGCCACCTCCCCGGCTGTAAAATGAGATTTCAACGATGCACCAGTCTTATCATGTATTTTAGAGATCAGAGCCGTATACAAATCATTGACCCCAACATCATTAAACTGAGAAGCCGTTGTTCCAAAGACTGGCATTTGATCCGGATCGACTGAAAATAGTTTATGATTACGCTGATATTGCTTTCTCACGTCCCTTAAAGCATCCAGAGAACCTCTTTTATCAAATTTGTTCAGGGCAACGAGGTCAGCGAAGTCAAGCATATCAATTTTTTCCAGCTGACTAGCGGCTCCATATTCCGGTGTCATGACATAAAGCGTGAGATCACTATGATCAACGATCTCAGTATCAGACTGTCCGATACCAGACGTTTCTACAATTTAGAGGTCATATCTATCTGCCTTTAGGATGTTGATAGAATACTTAACGTATTTAGACAGAGCAAGATTCGATTGCCTTTTGTCAAGGGAGCGCATGT
>JBEKQA010000060.1:0-20347 GCA_049520195.1 Bacteroidales bacterium | reverse complement strand
CCATATACATTAACCCCCTCACAATCACCAGGGATTCCATCAACAAACGCAAGTAACCCAAGTGTATTAGCATCCAAAACCTCAACCCTGAAACGTTTAATAGGATATTGCTTTGTGACAATTAACTGATTGTTGTTCAGGGCCATCTGATTTATACCTGAATCTTTGACTGCCGCTATTCTTTTGTAAGTATCAATGTTGTATAACACAATAGAATCCTGCGCGGTTACATAAGCATAGTTATTCTTGATGAGAACATCTTGGACACTTTGGGTGTATATAGTATTAAAAACAGTAACATCCAATGTCGTGAGGTTATAAGATTCTACAGTCACATAATCTGAATAGGGAGGTGATGTTTCAAATTTACCTCCATTAGCAATTATGACCTGCTTCGCTATTGTATTAGATTGTGCCTCTATTAAGATATTACTTGATAATATCAAGGAAATCAATAAAAGTCCAAGGGGTAAATTCTTTTTCATAATTCTGAATGAGTTAGAAATTGAGGAGCACAATTTAAAAAATTCCAAGATTGCAATTTGATTTGATATCGTTTGCACAAAAATATAATTTTTTTTGCTATACGTCAATTATTATAATAATTTTACCAATTATAACTTATAAAAGTGATGAAATCCTTACCGGGAATAAGAATTATAATCCCTTTTATCTTTATTGTTTCATTAATTATCGCCTCCTGTTCATCCCATATGAGAGAAACTACCTGTAAAGGGAACAACACATATAGGGGTTACATACCAAAGAAGAATAAAAGCAGGTACAGACAGATATACGGCTTTAAAAGCAGATCAGTTAAGAAAGATTATGTGATCAAAAATGGCATCGCACATTAAAAAGATCTTTCCAGGGCTACTCCTCTTATTCTGCTTGCCCCTATCTTCATGCCATGTTGCCAGGTATGTTTATTGGAACTACGCAGATGTTAGCGATTATAAAAAATTTCCGGTGGATACAATTCATACCGGAAATAAACCTCAATATATAGTAAGATCACTTCATCAAAAGGAGTTATATCAGCCCTCCAAAGATGGGAACATTAATGTTTCATCTAAACTGGATCAATTTCTTAAAGATCACAAAACCCTTGCGTTTCTTATTTTAAGAAATGACTCATTAATATATGAGAAATATTTTAAAGGGTATAATAAGAATTCCGTTATACCTTCTTTTTCAGTGGCAAAGTCATTTGTTTCTGCTTTAATCGGTATCGCTGTTTCAGAAGGAACGATTCAGGATATCAAGCAGCCTGTAACAGATTACCTCCCAGAGATGAAGGATCCTGGTTTCCGGAATGTTACATTGAAAGATCTACTTGAGATGAGATCGGGAATTAAATTTAATGAAGGCTATTCTAATCCTTTCGGAGAAGCTGCAAAGTTTTATTACGGATTAAATCTGAGAAGATACACTCACAAGCTGAAAGTTATCACTACACCAGGTTCACATTATAATTATCAAAGTGGAAATGTACAGATCCTGGCGATGGTACTGGAAAAAGCCACTGGTAAAAGCTTAGCTGAGTACTTTGAAGAAAAAATATGGACACCAATGGGGGCAACAACCAATGCCACATGGAGCCTTGATAGCAGAAAACACAAAGAAGCTAAAGCGTTTTGTTGTATAAATGCAATCCCTGAGGATTTCGCTCTTTTTGGGAAACTCTATCTTCATAACGGTGTTCAGGATGGGCATGAGGTTGTTCCTGAAAGCTGGATCAAAGAAACCCTGACGATCCGTAATGATTCAAGAGATTCACAGGGTTATCCTTATACTTATCTGTGGCGTGTTATGAATAACGGAGATTATTTTGCAAAAGGAATTCTTGGCCAATTTATCTTTGTTTGTCCTCAGAAGAAGATCGTCATCGTTCGGATGGGTGAAAGTTCAAAGAATATTGATTGGCCGGAACTCTTTCAGATGCTTACCAATCAGCTCTGATCATTCTTCAAAAAAGCTTCCTCTCCCGGATAATAAAATTCCTCCTTTGATCTTTTTGCCGAAAATGTAAAATAAGTTATAAGTGCCTCTGAGCAGAGATCATTCTCATGATTATAAATTTTGACCTCTATGTCTGCTAGGTTTCTTCTCATCCTAAGTAATTTTGACCTGACAGTTATAGAGCCCTCACTCATGTAAATTGGCTTATAATAACGAACACTTATTGAAGAAGTTACACCTGCCGCTTTAACCTTGACATAGGTCACATAACTTGCAATCTCATCCATTATTGTTGCCTGAATTCCTCCATGCAAAACTCCCATATATCCCTCAAACTGGGGCTTAGGCTTCCATGTCGAGACAATCTCATCCCCATCCACGAAAAAAGACATCTGAAGTCCGGTCGGATGGTCTGGCGAACATCCAAAACACTTATACCCTTTCCTTGATCTGAAAGGATTGTGAATCTTCTCCATTATCTAATAGGAAATGAAGGAATTATTTGCTGACGCCGTTTTTATACTTGGTCTTGGTCACAGCTTTACCAGTCTCATCATATTCAATCCATTCACCTTCTTTCAAACCGTTTACGTATTGACCTGACAACTTGAGTTTTCCATTTCTGTAAAACTCCTGGTACAGACCTGAATAAATATTGTGAGAATAATTTGCAATTGATTGGATAGTATCATTCTCATAGAATGTTTTCTGAGCACCTTCAAACATTCCATCCACATAGTTATATTGTGCCATGACTTTGCCTGTTCTGTTATACCAGCGTGCGACTCCATTCTTTGCATCATCTTTAAAGGTGGCATCTTCCTGAATTTTGCCATTATCATAAAACAGCTTAGAGGGACCATTCCTTTTACCCCTTGCATAATAAATATCTGTAAGAGGGAATTCATTATATGAGCTGTAAGTGATTGATTGTCCATCAAGTAGTCCGTTTTTATAATATTCTGTGGATAAGATTCGGTTCCTGCGGTCAAATGTAATGGATATCCCATCTTTATTTCCATTGGCATAATGATCAATTCTGACCAGAAGGTTATTTGTCAATTGAGTTACCCAACACCCAACCTTATTGTTGTTCACATAACAGCCTTTTGCAATCTGATCGGCCGTTTGTTCTTCCCAGTATCCTATTTTCTGGTCCTTACTATTCATCTGGTTAATGGTGTCTTTTTTCTGCTGTGATCCCTGTGAGTAAAGTAAAAATGGAATAATTACAAGTACTGAAAGAAATAAAACAATACGTTTCATGATTATCTTTTTTTAGTTTTCGCAAAAATAATAAATATTAATTCAACTTCTAAATTAATCGACAATTTCCCCATAAAGATCAAAATTATCAACAGAGGTGATTTTGGCCGGGTAAAAAGAGCCGATTTTAAGACTCTTAAGATCCCTGGGAATCAACACCTCATTATCGATTTCCGGAGAATCATATTCTGTGCGGCCAATATAGAATTCATCTTCTTCCCTGTCGATAATAATTTTAAGCGTCTTACCCATCCGGTTTTTATTTAATTCAAGAGAAATTTCTTGCTGTACTTCCATTAGCGTTGATGCTCTTTCCTGTTTTATTCTTACCGGTATTGTATTTTTCATTTGATAGGCTTCTGTACCTTCCTCATGAGAATAAGTGAATACACCGAGTCGATCAAAGCGGCAATTACTTATGAATTCTTTCAGCTCTTCAAAATCATTTTGAGTTTCTCCCGGATAACCTGTGATTAATGTTGTTCGGATAACGCCATCGGGCAAGTACTTTCTGATCAGAGAAATAAGGGAAAGGATCTGACCTTTGTCATTTCCTCTGTTCATCGACTTTAAAATCCTGGAATTGATATGCTGCAGAGGTATATCTATATATTTGCACAGGTTGGAATGCTGACTGATTACTTCCAGAATCTCATCAGGGAAACCATCCGGAAATGTGTAATGAAGCCTGATCCATTCAAGGCCGGAAATACCAGCCAGATCTTCAATCAGCTTTGGCAACATTCTCTTTTTATAAAGATCCAACCCATAATAAGTTGTGTCTTGAGAAATAACGTTGATTTCTTTAACTCCCTTCTTTGCCAGCATTTCTGCTTCCCGTAGGATCTCATTCATCGGCTTTGAAATATGTTTTCCCCGTATAGATGGAATGGAACAGAAAGAACAATGCCTGTCGCACCCTTCGGCAATTTTTAGATAAGCATAATGAGAAGGCGTCATCAGTACTCTTTCTCCCAGAAGGTCTTTCCTGAACTTCCCTCTTACCCTTTCTACAATACTCCTGAGTTCATTGACCCCAAAAAATCCATCTACTTCAGGTATTTCCTTTAAAAGTTGCTCTTTGTATCGCTCAGAAAGACAACCCATGACAAAAAGCGATTGAAGCCTTCCCTCCTTTTTGGCCTTTACGAACTGAAGTATTATCTCGATAGATTCGTTTTTAGCATCAAGAATAAAACCGCAAGTATTAATAATGGCTGTATCAATATTATCCTTTTCGGAAGGATCCGGAATGATCGTAAAAGAAGGAGAATCGAGCTGTTTCATCAGAACCTCTGTATCCACAAGGTTCTTTGCACAACCCAAAGAGACAATTCCGATCCTGGAGGGAATGGATTTTGTTTTCAAGGAAATCAGGATTAATTAAAAAGGCTGTCAACAAATTCGGCCCGATTAAATAACTGCAGATCTTCCACCCTCTCCCCGATGCCGATATATTTTACCGGGATCATGAATTGGTCAGATATCCCGATTACGACACCGCCTTTTGCAGTTCCATCAAGCTTCGTCAAAGCAATGGCATTTACTTCCGTAGCAGCTGTGAATTGCCGTGCCTGCTCAATAGCGTTTTGCCCTGTAGATGCATCGAGGATCAGCAATACTTCATGCGGTGCTTGGGGTATAAGCTTTTGCATGACATTCCTGATCTTCGAAAGTTCATTCATCAGGTTGACCTTATTATGAAGCCGTCCTGCAGTGTCAATGATCACAACATCAATATTTCTGGCAATAGCAGACTTTACGGTATCATATGCCACCGATGCAGGATCAGACCCCATACTTTGCGTGATTATAGGAACATCCGCTCTCTGAGCCCATATTTTCAGCTGATCTATAGCGGCTGCCCTGAATGTATCGGCAGCTCCCAGTAAAACCGTTTTCCCGGCTTTCCTGAAGTTATATGCAAGTTTTCCAATGGTTGTAGTCTTGCCAACCCCGTTAACGCCAACAACCATAATAACATACGGGTGTGCATTAGCCGGAATTTCAAAATCATCCTTGTCTTCTGCATTATTTTCCTGGAGAAGTTGCGCAATCTCATCTTTTAACAACGAATTCAATTCGCCGGTATTAATGTACTTGTCTTTCGCAACCCTTGCCTGAAGCCGCTCAATGATTTTCAATGTGGTCTCAACCCCTACATCTGAAGTCACAAGCGTTTCTTCCAGTCTGTCCAGCACATCCTCATCAACATGAGACTTTCCTAAAACAGCCTTGGAAAGCTTGGAGAAGATGTTCGTCTTGGTCTTCTCAAGGCCTTTATCCAGGGTCTCCTTTTTCTCACTTGAAAACTTCGAAAAAATACCCATAGCTGCTTACTATTATAAATTCACTAATATAAAAAAAGCTTTTTTCACGGAGAAAAAAGCTTTTTGCGACTGGCCGTGGAAGGAATTATTTATTAGCGTTGGCCAAAAAATCTTTTACCGCATCATTGGGTACGATGTTTTCTTTAAAAACATATGCTCCGGTCTTGCCGGACTTTGCCATGCGGATCACTTTTGTAAAATCCTTGCCACCGCTGGTCTGGAATGTTGCAACAACTTTCTTTGCCATGGTTTATCTCCTTTATTTTATTTCTTTATGAACAGTAACTTTCTTCAGGTACGGATTGTATTTTTTCAGTTCCAACCGTTCCGGAGTGTTCTTCTTATTCTTCTTGGTTATATATCTCGACATCCCGGGTACTCCGCTTGCCTTTTGTTCAGTGCACTCCATAATGACCTGAATCCTTTGATCTTTACTCTTCTTAGCCATTTATATTCCACTTTTTATTTTGGGACTGCAAAATTATAGCTTTTAAGTTTAAAAACCAAAATATTTTCATAATTTAGCCTTGTTTGTAAAATTTCCCTCTCTTGTCTGACTGGTCTTCATATATTTATGGGTATAAGGCCTTCCTTCGACTTGAAAAGTCATTATCAGTCAATTCTGTTGAAGCTTACGTTCATGATGTCACTAAATTTGCTCAGTATCTTGATTATGCCAAGCTAAATTTGCCCCCTGAAAAAATCGAGTTGCATCATTTTCAGGAATTCTTAAAATGGATCAACGAACTTGGAATGACGGCACGAACCCAGGCCAGGGTTATTTCAGGGATCAAAGGATTTTATAAGTATCTCTTGCTTGAGAATGTCATAACCGCTGACCCCACTGAAATGCTGGAATCGCCCAAAATTGGCAGGAAATTACCCAATATCCTGAGCATTGAAGAAATTGATTTGCTCATTGCAAACATCGACCTGAGTAAGCCTGAAGGAGCGCGTAATAAAGCTATCCTGGAAACACTTTATGGATGCGGGTTACGTGTCTCCGAATTGATAAACATCCACATTTCTAATCTCTCCTTTAATGAGGGCTTTATCCGGATAACGGGAAAAGGCAATAAAGAGCGTCTGGTCCCCGTGGGCAGTGTTGCACAAAAATATATTCAAATATATATTGACAATATCAGGTCTGCCCAACCGGTAAGAAAAGGCTTTGAAGATTTTCTGTTTCTCAACAGGAGAGGATGCAGACTGACCCGGGTCATGATCTTTACCATCATTAAAAAAATTGCATTAAAGGCAGGATTAAACAAATCCATCAGTCCGCATACCTTTCGCCATTCCTTTGCAACCCATCTCGTCGAAGGAGGTGCCGACCTCCGCGCTGTTCAGGAAATGCTTGGCCATGAATCAATTACTACCACTGAAATCTATACCCACCTCGACCGCGAATACCTCCGAAGCACCATCCTACAGTACCACCCGAGAGGATAAACCCTTTCATCTTGAAATTGGAATTATAAATCATAACGCGTGACACGTGACGCGTTACGCGAATTGTTACTAGCGCTGAGCAGAATTGAAAATTCTGCTCAATAACAATCAATAATTCTCGACCTAAGTTCTGATTTCGATATTCGTTGATCAATATTCGATATTCTTATCCTTTTCCTATACCAATCCTTCCCCTTCATTCACTCAAGACATAGCATTTCTTCGTTCTTTGTTCGTTCTTCTTTCGAATTGACAATAGTCAGAGTATAGCCAGAGGTCAGTCATCAAATAATCACCCTTTGACTCACTTAAAACCATTAAAAACCAGAAAAAACCAGAAAAAACTAACTGATTTAAACTAAAAATTTCCGGTATAGGCATACCTCTCCCAGGCTGGAAATTCCACTTTTCAAGAAATTAACTTTGAATTTCACCTCTCATTACTCCCCTCCCTCTTGGGGGGATGGGCTGGGGGTGGGGTGGGTAAAGTCAGGAGTCACGAAGAACCATTAAAATCAACAGTGCTTTGAACAACATTCCCTGGCTTATCCTTGACCCGAATCTCAACTCTTCCCCCTTGATAATCAATATTCTCCACCGTCGCGATATACTCCCATTCCATGTTTCCCGAAAACTCTTTCGGAACAGCCTCTCCGAATTCAATGACTTCGCCTAATGCATTGAAGATCACCACGCCAACGCCTTCTATTTCAAAATTATCGGAGGCTGAAACGGTGACTACATCTCCCGGATGTCCTTGATATTCACTCACATCAACATGCTCTATAACCGGACTCGACTGATAATCAGAGACACCTGCATGATAAGGACTCAGGTCTGGCCTTTTCTTACTGTAATATTCGCATAGCGTAGGATTATCCTTGACAAACAGGCCATACTTGACTGCCTTGGCAAACTTATTCATAAACACCATTTGCCTTTCAGTCTTGATTACCTTCGAGCAATCGGGCCGCTTGGCCATTACTGACTTCCCATTGTAATTCCTGAATACAATATCCCCTACTCTGCCGGAGTAATACCTGGTTATCACATTATTATAAGATACTGCCATCTGTCTGTAAAATTAAGTTCTTAAACCTGAATGAATATGCAAATATAATACAATAGCATAACAAAAACAAAATATTCAATTAATTTATCTCGGTTTTATCACTTCCCCCTCCCTCTTGGGGGAGGGGGTTAGGGGTGGGGGGCACTCCCATCCCACTTAGGGGAATGTATGAACCATAGACATGGTTTACACTTTTAATGCATATTTTTCACATTGCACTTTACACTTTGCACTTGAAGTGATTGGGGGTGGGGTTATTATTAGGAAGAATCTATCTGTTTCTAACTCAAAGCTTTATTTAAAAGGTGAATCCGGCTCTTTGGCCATATGGTTATAAACCATTTTATCCATAAAGGCAGGAAAAAACTTATTTAGTAATATGGTCATCTTTCCCTGGGTTGTGAGTATCAGCGTCTTTTTTCTCTTGTCAATAGCATCTGCGATTTTCTTCGCCACCTTTTCTGCAGGCATTAGTTTGCCTTCATCCAGCGGCGTCTCTCCCTGTTGAGTTCCATCCTTTGCCAGCGCTACATTCCTGATGTTTGAAGCAGTAAATCCGGGAGCTGCAATCAACACATGAAGTCCCTTTTTCCTGTTTTCAATCCTGATTACCTCAAGCAGTCCCTGGATTGCAAATTTCGACGATGAATATCCTGTCCTTCCCGGCAATCCTTTATACCCGGCAATGGAGGAGATCCCTACCAGGGACCCTTTTGATTTTAAAAGATAAGGAAGCGCGAATTTTGAGCAATAAACTGTTCCCCAGAAATTGGTATCCATGAGCCGGTGTAACACATTGAGATCGACATCCTCAAACAATGCCCTCATAGAGATTCCTGCATTATTGATCAGGACATCAATCCGGTCGTATGTCGAAATCGTCTGCGTGATCAGTTCACTACAATAGGCTTCTACCGAAACATCTGTCTTCACAGGAAGTACTTGTGTCCCGTTCTTGCGCAGATCTTCAGCTATTGCAATTAGTTTTTCGCTATCCCTTGCCGAAATTACAAGCTTTGCTCCTCTTGCAGCACATTCATATGCAAGGGCTTTGCCTATACCTGAAGTACACCCGGTAATAATAATTACCTTATCTTTCATAATTCATAGATTTAAAATGCGAAGATAGTAAATTCTTCAAGGTAAGTTTTTATGAAATTGGCAATTCATTATTTAATATGCCGGGATTAATTGTTCGCTACATTCAGACGAAAGCTCTAAAAGAGCTTAATCTGAATAACCATGGGCATCGCCCATGGTTATGATAATGATCATGCTTTCAGCCCTGAAGGGGTTGAATCACATCCTTATAAGAAATACTTTCCATTCACTTTGAGCCCTTGTTTGACATATATATACATTATTCAACCCCTTCAGGGCTGGGTTTTTATCCCGTTATTCCCCATGGGTTTCACCCATGGTTATCGATATTTAGCCGCTTTTGGCAGCTTCAAAATGATTTAATCCCGTTTCTTAGGAAAGTTTTCTTTAATCCTTAATCGGCTTTGGCATTAAAATGTGATATAATAAAATGGATTTTTTTGTGGTCAAAGAAATTCGTTGTAGCACATAAAATAATGATTTAGCCATGAAATTCGTAATTTCGCAGGAACGATAGCTATAAAATGACTGAAAGGGATCTTTTTTTTCGTTACCTTGGACTTCCATCCTTGCAACCCCTTGGTTTAGAGATTGATCGCGCCGAAGGTATTTATTTGTACGATATCTCCGGTAAGAAGTACATCGACCTTGTCTCAGGTATCAGCGTGAGCAACCTCGGTCACAGGCACCCTGCTGTAATACAAGCCATTGAAGATCAGCTAAAAAAGTATCTTCATCTGAATGTTTATGGAGAATTTATTCAGTCACCCCAGGTGAAGCTTGCCCAAATGCTGGTTGGTCTTCTTCCCTCAAGCCTCAATTCGGTATATTTTGTCAATTCAGGAAGCGAAGCTATTGAAGGAGCCATGAAATTGGCAAAGAGATTTACCGGGTGCCTTGAAATTGCTGCATTTAATAATGCATATCATGGGAGTACCCAGGGTGCATTGAGTATTCTTGGCAATGAAACGCTGAAGAACGCATTCAGACCTCTGATCCCCGATATCCGCTTTCTGGAATTCAATAATTTCAATGATCTGGAAAGGATTACGACAAAAACGGCCTGCGTCGTTACAGAAACGATACAGTCCGAAGCTGGAGTAATTCTTCCTGAGGAAGGATTTCTGAGAACGCTTAGGGAAAAGTGCAATGCTACCGGTACCCTGCTGATTATTGATGATGTCCAGATGGGACTTGGCAGGACAGGCAAGCTCTTTTCATTTGAACACTTTGATTTCGTACCTGATGTCCTGGTTTTGGCCAAAGCACTGGGAGGCGGCATGCCTCTGGGTGCTTTCATCGCCCCCAAGAAAATAATGGATACCCTGGCATTCCAGCCTGAACTCGGTCACATCACCACATTTGGCGGGCACCCGGTGAGTTGCGCTGCTGCCCATGCCAACCTTGAAGTGCTTCTGAATGAAGATCTTATTATAAAAGCTGACGAAAAAGGAGCCATATTTGAGGAACGACTCCTCTCATCTCCTTTAGTCAAAGATATCCGGAGAAAAGGCCTGGCCCTGGGCGTAGAATTAAAGGATCCCGGATTAAGGAACAGGTTAACCCAATCAATGCTGAACAATGGAGTCATAATCGACTGGTTTCTCTTCAATAGTGCCACTTTCCGGATTGCACCTCCGTTGACAATAACGAAAGAAGAATGTTTGTCAGTTTGTAACCTGGTTCTTAAAAGCATGTCTGAACTCTGATTATATGCCTGTCTTTCAACTTACCGATGAAATTATATTCCCGGATCCTGCTTTCGCCGAACCGGAAGGATTACTGGCAGTCGGTGGAGATCTCAGTTCTGAAAGGCTTCTTACAGCATATGCTAATGGGATATTTCCCTGGTTCTCCGAAAACGGACCCATTCTCTGGTGGTCACCCGACCCGAGATTTATATTGTTCCCGGAAAAGTTTAAAGTATCTCACAGTCTTCATCAAAAGATTAAAAAGAACCTCTTTACAGTCAGGATGGATTCGAATTTTGAGCAGGTAATCAATTCCTGTGCAGAATCCGAACGGAATTACGAGGAAGGCACCTGGATTACGAAAGAGATGAAAAAAGCCTATATCGGACTTCATCATGAAGGATTCGCACATTCTGTTGAAACTTATTATGAAGGGAAGCTGGTCGGGGGGCTTTATGGCGTGTCTTTGGGTAAGGCATTCTTCGGTGAATCAATGTTTTATACCATGACTGATGCTTCAAAGGTTGCATTGTACCACCTGGTTCAAGAAGTCAGGGAGTTCGGGTTTCTTTTTATAGATTCTCAGATCGAGACAGACCACCTGCTTAGCCTTGGAGCAGAAGATATTTCCCGAACCGAATATCTGAAACTATTAAAGGATGCAATACTTACAACCCCCTCAAAGACAGGTAAATGGTAAATACGGGGAATTACCCCAGGCACCTCAACCCCCGTCCCCTTCTCCTGAAGACGAAGGGGAGCAAGTGATGAGAAAATTAAAATCTTTAGAGCCCCAGTTTCTTTCTTATCTCTTTGGGTATCGCATTCTTATTCACCATTATATCTATGGTCTTTAGCTGTACATAAGGTTCAGATGCGTAAAAATAACCCTTATAAGGACTTACTTCGGTTCCCCATGAGTTCTTGACCAGAAAATAAGGATTTCCATTCTGGTCCTTTGCTGTCCCTGTGATCAACATCCCATGATCGTCAGTGGTCTGGTAATTATCAAATTCAATTTGCCGTTCCTCCTGGGTTATCTTCTTCTCTGGCAGGGGTTTATCAAATTTATACAGCAACTTATCTTTATCAGCATCCGACATCTTCTACCATTTAGAGGCTTCTAATCCTGCAATCTCGGGGGCGTTTTTATCAGGAACAACGGCAACGCCATTTTTCCATGAGAATCCCTTTTCGCTTACATCAGCACCCCATGCAACCGTATATCCGTTATCTAAAGCATTATATATCACCTTCATAAGATCCTCAAGCGGGAGGTTGTTTGTCTCAGCCATAACCCAGTTGTCAGGAATTTCCATGATGAACTTTGAATAGAATGGGTGATGTGTGAATGAAGTCAGCTCAACATAATCATCAGGATTCAGACCCATCATATCTGCAAAGCTCTTTGGTGTATATTCTGTTCCTTTATAGGTAAACTTTTCCGGAACCTTGCCGAGATAGGCGTCAAGTACGCCATCAAAAGCCTGATGCCAGACCGTTGTCAGCTTTTTATTGGGATTCTTCACAATGGCGTTGATCATTGCATCGAGAACTGCATCCATTTCACCATGAACCGGTTTATCCTCCCCGATCACATTCCCGGAATAAACTTCAGCAGGTACCATGCCATAATTTTTGAGGATATTTATAACATCATGGGCCTCACCCCCACCCCCAAAATTATGCTTTCCTCCAAATCTGACATACATCGTTGCCTTATCTGAATATGCCTTTCTTACACAATACATGTCCGATAAATTAAAGGTGTCATGCTTAATCCTGAGAAGTTCAGCTTCAAGAAATCCGACAGTTGAAAAACTCCAGCAGGTACCTGAACGGTATTGATTCTTTACCGGTGTAACAGAAACCTGTTTTAAGATCGTGAAAGTATACCCGGTGTCTGATTTTTTGGTCGTTTCCTGGCCGTAGCCTGTGACGTTGAGCGCAACGATTAGCGTCAGTAACATCAAGATAGATAAAGGTTTCCTCATAAAGTAATTGATTTTAGGTAATATATAGGATAGAATTTCAAGTTCAAAAGTACAATTATAGTTTTTATATCGCAAGACTTTTCTTCAAACTCAATGAAAATGTCGATTAATACTGATATTTACCTGAACAAGTCTCAGGAAACGAAAGAAAAGAGTACCTATTCATCTTGAAAGGGATTATCTCTCTCAAAATCAGGCTGATATTGGCTTGAACTGCATAATTCCTGAACCCAGCCATTAAACATTCCAAGATGGTCAAGTTCCTCTGCAACAGCGTTATACTCTTCCTTGGAAACAGTCTTTTTTAACCTTGTGTGATAACTTACCCTAGGTGTCGGATAGTATTGCGACATCAATGATATATGCAGTTTTGGTGAAAGCTCCTCTGCAATGAATCTCAGAACTTTAAGGCTATTTTCTATATTCCCAGGAAGCACAAGATGACGTATGATCATACCTGATGTCGCAACTCCGTCATTATCAACATGAAGCGCGGATCCTTTCTGCCGGAACATCTCTTTCAATGCGCGGGCTGCAACATCAGGATAATCAGAAGCGTCTGAATATCCGGATGCCAGATCATCCTCAATGTATTTTAAATCAGGCAGATAAACATCTATATCCCCTTCAAGTGACCGTAAAGTCTCTGGCTTGTCATAACCGTTCGAATTGAACACCCAGACAGGTTTATATCCCAGTGAATGAATGCATTGAATGATAATTTTTACTTGTGGAATGAAATGGGAAGGCGATACAAAGCCAACCCTGTTTATTCCTGAATCCAGGATTGCGGTCACCTGCCTGATAACATCTTCAAGTTCAAGCTTCATGGTACTCACGGGGATCTTGTTGTCACTTATCTGGTAGTTCTGGCAATAAATGCATTGCAGATTGCAATGCGCAAAGAAAATATTGCAGATTCCCTGGCTACCACTGATAGCCGGCTCTTCTCCTTTATGAATACAAATTGAGGCTATATTAAATGAAGCATCGCTTTTACAATAGCCCAGCTTTTTCGAGAATCTGTCTGCATGACATTCACGGGGACAAAAACTGCAATCGTGCAAATCTTCAAGCGGTATGAGAAAAGATGTAAATTCCATGAATGAACACAGTTTTTCAGTATTTTTGAGGTTTATAATTCTGCCTGCAAAAATACTCAATTCGTGAAGATAGAACCCTCAAAATATACCCATGTTATATGGGACTGGAACGGCACCCTCCTTAATGATAACTGGCTGTGCGTAGAAGTGATGAATACCATGCTGGCCTCAAGGCATCTTCCGCTCCTTACGCTTGATCGTTATCGCGAGATCTTTGATTTCCCTGTGAAGGATTATTATCTAATGCTTGGATTCGATTTCTGTAAGGAATCCTTCGAGATCGTAGGGATGGATTTTATGAACAAATACAATCTGAGGGAAAAGGAATGCGGACTTCATAAAAATGCAGAAACAACATTGAAATGCCTTGCTCAACAGGGATTCAGACAAAGTATACTTTCAGCACGCGAGCAAAGCGAATTAAGGCGGGAAACAGTTGACCTGGGGGTTTCTTCCTATTTTGATCTCATAGATGGCCTTGACGACCATTATGCACGCGGGAAGACAGATGTAGGGATCCGCTTGCTTAAAGAACTTAATGTTGAGAAAGAGAAGATCCTTTTTATTGGGGATACCTGTCATGATGCCCAGGTAGCTAAAGATCTTAAGATCAACTGCGTATTGATCCCCAATGGTCATCATTCAGAACCCAGGTTGGAAACAACAGGATTTCCGATTATTAGATCATTAATTGAATTAAGTGAAATCTTATGCGCTCCTGCACACTAAATATATTGGTACTTCTTTCATTGGCTATTGTTGTCAGACCTGGTGTATTGTTTGCCCAGGCAACGAAAGGACAAACATTTCGTACTCATACATTTACGCTTACTCCGGCCAAGAAAGCCGAGCCAATAAGTGATTCTGTTGTAAAGATTGCATTTCTAGGTAATGAGCCGTTTGACAATATGAATAAGGAATCCCGGTCAGCCTTTGAGTTCCTTAAGGCACAAAAAGGTTTCTTTCCGGTCTATGTCACTTTTGATGAAATACATAAGAACCCGAAATTGCTGGATGTTTACAAAATTGCATGGTTCCATAAACAGGATACTTCCTTATTTACAGGATTTGAGACAGATCAGAAAGTAATTTCCGATATCAGAAGGTTTCTCACCAACGGGGGTAGTCTCCTCTTGACTCTGAAGGCATTAGGTTATCTGAATACACTTGGAATAGAGGATGTCAAGCCTGCAGATAGTATTAAACCCAGCATTGATGAAGGTTACGGACGGAAGTTGGGATTTCATGCATTTCTTGACCACCCTATTTTTCAAGGGATGAATGGCGGCGCTTATATTATGATGCCCGTCAAAGACACTTCATTCAGGATCACAGGCTACTTTGGGAATTCCCTTCCGAAAAATGGCCAGGTCATCGGCGTTGACTGGGATTATATTTTTCTCAGGGAGAATTCTAAATTGCTACTGGAATACAAATTAGGCAAAGGTAAAATAATCGCTGTTGGCGGATATGCTTGCTATTCCGTGCCCAATATGAACCATAGTCACCTTGAACTCTTTACGACAAATATTTTCAGGTACTTTGTCACAAAAGATTCAGTTTGCAATATTCATTACTGGAATTATCTTCCGGCAGGCGTTTATCCTTTAAAACAAAGAATAGAGACAGATACTCCATTAATTGCGGTCCCTCAAAGCGTTAAATGGAATATTATTGATAATCCTTTGACTCTCATGGAACGTTTTGCTTCC
Organism: Bacteroidales bacterium; assembly: GCA_049520195.1. Classification (GTDB taxonomy): domain Bacteria; phylum Bacteroidota; class Bacteroidia; order Bacteroidales; family FEN-979; genus FEN-979. The sequence goes on along the minus strand of JBEKQA010000060.1, from coordinate 4,664 downwards.
GATAATTTCTGGGATGTGGCTGGTGAGCGGATGCTGACAATGGGAAAGGAAAGCGGGGGTATAGAAGAGATCTGGGCACATCCTTTCATGGCTTTCAGGGATTATGAAGCCGGATTACAATTTGAATTCAAAGACACGACTTATTGGTTAAATGACGAACATCCTGAAGTTGAAATCCAGCCTGGATGCTTCATAAGGAAATACAAACTTCATGGAGCTTATCTGCAGGAAATCATTGCCAATGATCCTGAGCATCCCTGCGGCGTTATTCACTATGAATATCATGGGATTAATCCTGCAAAACTCATTGTCAAAGTAAAAAGTAACCTGAGACTAATGTGGCCCTATTCGGAAAAAGTTTTAGGTTCAATGGCCCATGCTTTTGATCCTGACTATCATTCCATTTACATTCAGGATCAATCAGGTACCTTTACTGCGATGATCGGAGCAAACCGGAATCCCGAGTCACAACTCATAGGCCAATACTCTGATTTTAAATACAATAAAGGCAAGAAAAACTTCGAGGGAATCCCCGGGGATGAAATCAGTGTTGCAGGTATATTAACATACCCGCTTAAGATGGTCGATCGTCTCGATCTGGTCTACGCAGCTACAAATCAGGGAATTAAATCGACAATTCCATATTTTGATACAGCTATCAGGGATCCACAACAAATTGCTGAGCGAATTCAAAGTCCTGATCCTGATTTTAACCTTGGCTATTGCTGGGCATTGATCGCTACCGACCGGTTCTTTGTAAACACACCCGGGATGGGCAAATCACTTGTAGCCGGGTATTCTACTACAAGCACTGGCTGGGATGGCGGTCAGGATGTGAACGGCAGGCCCGGGTATGGCTGGTATTTCGGCCGTGATGGTGAATGGAGCGGATTTGCGCTTCTGGATTATGGTGATTTTCAAAAAGTAAAGTCCGAACTGGAATTCTACAACAAGTATCAGGATCTCTCAGGAAAGATTTTTCATGAAGCCACGACTTCGGGTGTAGTTCATTATGATGCGGCAGATGCAACACCTCTTTATATTGTCCTTGCCGGGAAGTATTTCCGTCACACAAACGACACGGCTTTCTTAAGGACAGCCTGGCCCTCTGTTAAAAAAGCTGTAGACTTCTGTTTTTCAACAGATAGGGATCATGATCATCTCATTGAGAACACAAACGTAGGGCATGGATGGGTGGAAGGCGGCGAACTATATGGTTCCCATGCATCTTTGTACCTCCAGGGATGCTGGGCCGCCGCCCTGGACGAGACAGCCAATATGGCTTCTGCTTTAAAGATTCCCGATGCTGAAAGTTATAGACTTGAATCAAAGACCGTTAGAGGACTAATAAATACCAGTTTTTGGATTCCTGCAAAAAGATTTTTCTCTTATGGGATGAATAAAGATCGCTCCTTCCGGTCTGAACAAACTGTTCTCCCTGCCGTTCCACTTTATTTCAAATTAGGGGATAGCGAAAAGGCCAAGCCAGTCCTTGAGCAACTTGAATCCAATGTCTTCTCAACAAACTGGGGAACAAGGATCATCAGGGAAGACAGTCCGTTCTTTAACCCCGCTGGATACCATTATGGCAGTGTCTGGCCATTATTTACAGGCTGGATGGCTTTGGCTGAGTATGCTTATGGAAATTACATCCAGGGATTTTCTCATATTATGAATAACCTGAACATCTACAGGAACTGGGGTAAAGGTTTTGCAGAAGAAGTCTTGAACGGATCTGCCTATAAACCCTCCGGGGTATGCCCTCATCAATGTTGGTCTGAAACCATGATACTTCAGCCGGCTATAGAAGGTATGCTTGGACTTGTTGTCGATGGCAACGGAAATAAGATCATATTATCGCCTCATTTTCCTGCCGACTGGGATTCTGTATCCGTCAGGAATATCCGCATCGGAAAGTTTACCTTCGATCTATTCATGAAAAGGACAGATAAAAGCTACTATTACACGTTTACACCTCATTGGAACCAGCAGGTCAACATTGAATTCTCTCCTACTTTCCCGGCAGGTACTAAATTTAACACGATCAGAAGGAAGAATGTTGCTTTACTCTTCACCTTCAAACTCTTAGGACAGGAAATGTTTCAGATAGATTATAATGAAGGTATTGAAGCTTTGCCAGTAGTAACTGATCCGACACCAGGATCTTCTCCGGAAGGAATCAGGATCCTTTCAGAGAGGTTGTTATCCGACAAATATTATATAGGAGTTGAGGCTAAAAGTAAAACTTTAGATGACATATGTGTATATATTCATAATCAGGATATTGACCATATTGACAATGGATCACTGAAAGGTGTAGATGGAGAGAAGTTTCACATAGAAACTGTGTTTGATCCAAACCAGTCAAAGTACCAGAAAAAGACTGTTATAATCTATCTCAAAAAGGAACCTTCATCTGGAAAAGTTATCCCGGGATACATAAAACAGAATAAGGAAAAGAAACCAGTTTCCCCTAAATGTCCAAGTTGGTATTAAAACCAAAGCTATGCGCACGATTAAAGATCTGATATTTACCCTTATTGTTGCATTGATCATTTTCTTTCCACAACTTGTTTCAGGTCAATTCCTGTCCAATCTCAATGCCACGAAAGACGATGCGCTTTTCACCACTTATGCCGCACCCATTAGCCGGTCATCTTTTATGATCGATCAGGGTTATGAGTTCTTATGGAATGATGAAAATAACGGTCCTGAATTCATCTCTAAAGATGGCTTGAACTTTGGACTGTCTTTTATTCAGGAGAAAAACCTTAGATTTCGTTTGAATGAAATGTACCGCGAACCTGTCGTAACCATGTCATATAGTGATCTGGTCTCATATTACTATTATCCTTCTAAAGATATCCGGGTTGAGGTCGTTTTCGATGTTTATTCATCCTCCGAAGCAATTGCAGATATTACAATACGCAATGAAGGCGGATTCCCTCTGGAAGTTAATGTTGCTCCTTATGTCTATTTCCCTGAAACAGATACTGTTAATGATATTATTCATCAAAGCCTTTTTGATTTGTATTCGTTTCATATGAAGAAAGAACGGGATTCATGGATGAAAGAACATTCCATCCCCTTCGAGGAGGAATTGAAAGGATTTATAGCTGGTAATATATTATTTGACAGCACCTTATCTTTTGTTTCGCATAAAACTGATCAAGGAAAATCCAGTATAAATGATCCATTCAGAGCACTAAAAAAACAACTTAGCACAAATGATCAAGATAGCAAAGGCATAAAAGGACTTATTTTTTTAAGAGAATTCAGGATCTACCCCGGAGAACAGACAAATTTCCGGATGGTATTTGGCCTTACTGAAATTAAAATGCGGATCCCTGATCTTGGCAGAAAGATCAATCCTCTACTCAGCCTTGATCTGAAGAAATTGATCAGCGATGATGAAAAAACATATGAGAAGATTCCACAGCTACTGATGCTGAATCAGACAGGATTTATGAAGAAATCCTCGATTCCATCAACACACCAGTCGTTATCTAATTTATTAGATCAAAGGGATTTAAATTACTTATATTGGAGCTGTTTTTCCTTGCTCAGACAATGTATGATGCCCGCAGAAGGGGAATGCAAGGACAACTACTACATCTTTTCCCGCGAGCCAAAATGGGGCTGGGGCTATGGAGGACAGGTGTTCCACGAAAGTCTTTCCATGCTTGCCTATGCATATATGGATCCCATAGGGGCAATGAATTCGCAGAGGGTCTATTTTGAACGTCAGCATCCTGATGGTTATATCAATTACAGGACAGGACCTTATCTTGATGAGACCATTGAATTTAAAGGGAAACAGACTACCTCTGCCCCATTTTTAAATTATGAGGACCTTGAGATTTTCAAAATAACTCACGATAAACATTTCCTGGAAGATGCTTACAAATCAGGAGCTAAGTTTTATAATTACTTTATCTCGAACAGAGACTCAAACTCCAATGGGCTTTGTGAGTGGGGAGGTGAAGCAACTCTTGAATCCGTGAGGGATTCAAGAGTTGCAGTCTGGGATAATGTCGGCTGGCCATCTAATTTCGAGGGACCTGACCTCAATTCCCTGCTTGTGAAAGAAGCAAATTCACTCTCGGAAATGGCTACTTTACTCGGGTATCATGATGAAGCAAGAAAATGGTCTAATGACGCTGCAAACCGTTCAAAGCTTATCAATAAATATTTGTGGGATGATAAAACCGGTTTTTATTATAATGTGAATAGAAATGATCAATCTTTCAGTTTCAAAAATCGTGATGACCTGAAGATCAAGGAGATCATTGGATTCCTTCCGCTGTGGGGCAATATAAGTGACTCTGCAAAAACCAGGCGACTGATTTTTGCATTATTGGATACTAATGAGTTCTGGAGACCCTATGGAGTACCTACCCTTTCGGCCAAAGACAACTATTATAATCCTATGGGCTACTGGAACGGTCCCGTGTGGGTTCAGTGGGATTATTTGATTTTCAGGGGGTTGCTTGATCATGGCTATAGAGCAGAGGCAGAATCATTGGCTGGCAAAGTCCTGGAGAATATGGTCTGGCACCTGAAACAGGATCATACATTCTGGGAATTTTACAGTCCGGATGACCATGAATCCGGCTGGAACAAAACATATATCTGGGCAGGCCTGGCAGCCCGCTTCCTGATAG
>JBEKQA010000059.1:0-16516 GCA_049520195.1 Bacteroidales bacterium | reverse complement strand
ACTCAAAACCAATGAGTTAATACTGAGTAAATAATCATAATAGAGCAAATTGTTAATGGTTAATAAATTTATTGTGAAATAACCGATCTTTAAGATGGCTTTTAATTGCAATTTTTTTTAGACTTTAACATATTAATATTTTTTTATATTTGCATGTATAATCCCCGGAATTTGCTAAGACTATGGAAGAACAGCCGAAGAATGAACAACAACAAGACAATCAGAATAAAATAAATCAAGAACCGGAAGATCCGAAGCAAGTCTCACGGCGCAAATTCCTGCGCAATTTTGGGTTGGTGGCTGCCGGTGCTGCTGCGGGTGCTGCTGCATTATTTTCGGGAGATCTCTTTGAAAGATCAAAAACCAAAGGAGGAAAGAAAAAAGTATTACTTACCCAGGACAACCAACTGGTTGAGGTTGATTCACTTGAAATAAAAGCCTTTGAGAAATCACCTGAAGAAAAGATGCAATTAAGAGGAAGAGAAGGACTTCCCGGCAGGCGGTGGATTTGGGTAATCGATCTTTCAAAATGCAGGAATGCACGTCAATGTATTGCTGCCTGCCAGGCAGCTCATCATCTGCGTCATGATCAGTTTCATATCAACACACTGGAGATGCAGGAAAATAAGCATACCCCTGCTTATCATATGCCGAAACCATGCCAACATTGCGATAACCCTCCCTGTGTAGCTGTTTGTCCAGTTGACGCGACATTCAAAAGACCTGATGGCCCAGTATTGATTGATAATGAGCGTTGTATTGGCTGCCGGTTCTGTATTGCTGCCTGTCCGTACTCTGCACGCATGCTAAATTGGACAAAACCAAAGTTTGATGATCAGGACAAAGGACTTCCGTATAATATAGAGCTAAACATTCCTCAACGAATTGGCACTATAACGAAATGCCTGATGAGTTCAGACAGGCTGCGAGAAGGTAAACTACCTTATTGCGTTTCAGCATGTCCTAATGGGGTATACTATTTTGGTGATGAGAATGAGGATGCTGTTACTAATGGGACGACAAAAGAGACCGTTCGACTGAGTAAATTACTCAATGAGAATGGGGCCTACCAGTTACTGGCTGAGCTAGGCACAAAGCCAAGGGTTTATTACCTTCCTCCAAAAAACAGGTTATTTCCGTTTGAGCCATCAAAAGAAGCAGAACCCAAAAAGATCTGATCATGGACGAAAATAAAGCTACATTAGATAAAATAACTGAAGATCTCACTTTTCATATTCGTATCACCCGTGGATTTAAGATCTGGATGGGATTCCTGATTTTCGGTTTGGGAGTTTGCTTATACGCATATACTTTACAATTGAGGTTCGGATTGGGTGTTGCCGGGATCCGTGACTATGTTAGCTGGGGCCTTTATATTGCCAATTTCGTGTTCTTTGTCGCGACCAGCCTAATAGGTATGCTTATAAGCGGAGTGCTCGGGTTGATTGGCATTAAATGGATCACGCCCATAGCAAGGATAGCGGAGATCATCGCCGTTGCATTTGCTGCCCTGGCTGGATTAGTAATCGTCATGGACATGGGACGTCCCGATCGTCTTGCAAACGTATTTATTTACGGTAGGTTCCAATCGCCTATACTTTGGGATGTCACTGTAGTAACCACTTATTTTGTTCTGAGTACGCTTCTTTTGTTCGTAACAATGATCTCTGATATCGCGTGGGTTGATAAAAATGTTGATCATCTTCCAGGATGGGTAAAGAAGTCATATAAAATACTTTCATTAAACTGGACTGACACACCTGAGAAAAACGCAATTATTAGGCGCTCTGTGAGGATCCTGCTCCTGCTCATCATCCCTTGTGCATTAGCAATACATACTGTTACATCCTGGCTTTTCGCGATGACTTCCCGCGCAGGTTGGGACAGCACATTATTTGGTCCCTATTTTGTTTCAGGTGCTTTCGTTTCTGGCACCTCTGCTGTTCTGATTGCAATGTATTTCTTCCAGAAGAATTATAAGCTTCATAATTATATTACTGACAATCATTTTGATAAGATGGGAAAACTACTTGTCCTTTTGATGCTTGTCTACTTTTACTTTAATATTAATGAATTCTTTGTACCAGGGTACAAGCTAAAAACCGCAGAAGCCATAACCATATATGATCTTTTTACGGGCAGATTTGCATTTCTTTTCTGGGCTGTTCAGATTGGCGGACTCATCTTTCCAATTATTCTCCTTTTATTCAGGAAAATGAGGGCTCCCCTCCCCTCGTTGATTCTTGCACTCGCAGTCTTTGTCGGGGCATGGTTTAAACGCTACATCATTGTGGTGCCAACCCAGGAGCATCCTTATCTGCCGATTCAATACGTTCCTTATAATTTTAAAATATATACGCCGACGCTAACAGAAGCTGCCATTACGCTGGCTTCATTCTTTATGGTACTTATTATCATCACTATTTTGTCAAAATTTTTTCCAGTAATTCCAATCAGAGAAACTGCGGTTGAGCGGGGACTCATTAAAGAAGAAGAAAATCGTGAATTGTAAGACTAAAAAATAAACTGAGATTATGATGATGAAGAAATACGCTGGAATTGCAATATTTATTTTCATTGTTCTAACCCAAGGAGTTTATTCCCAAACACCTGATGCTACATGGGTTGTTCCTGAAGGAGCAAAAGGAAAGGTTTGTCAATTTAAATTCTCATCGGAGACAATCAAAAGTGGAGAGAATGTATTTCAAAAAAATTGCAAATCCTGTCATGGCGACCCCGGTAAGCAAAATTGGATAAAACTCACCCCACCTCCGGAAGATCCGGCTTCTGCAACTTTTCAGCAACAGACTGATGGTGAGATGTTTTACAGGATCACTAATGGCAAAACGCCAATGCCACAGTTTGGAAATGTGCTTTCGGAAGAAGAACGCTGGGATGTAATTTCTTATTTCCGTAGTTTTAATTCCGGATATGTTCAACCCGTTTATACTGCAAAGGCAGTTATTGGAGGTAAGAACCTCAAACTCAGTTTATATTGTAATTACAAGCAAAAGAAACTCTATGTTCTTTGTTCTGAAATAAAAAACGACAAGTCTGAGGTCCCAGCTAAAGGAATTGACATACAATTGAATGTAAAAAGATATTTCGGTACAATGAAACTGGGGGAACCAGTGACTACGGATGCCCTTGGATTTGCAATCTATGATTTTCCTTCTGACCTGCCAGGAGGTCACTTTGGTATTCTTAATATTTCAGCAAGAGTGATAGATGAGACGGGGTTACTAAATTCGAATGAGGCAAATGCCAAACTTGCAATCGGGAAACCATACTTATTAAAGAATCTGACCAATACCCGTGCGATGTGGGCAGTACGCTCAAAAGCACCGATTTGGCTAATAATGACCTTCTCCCTTTCACTTATTATTGTATGGGGACTTATCTTTTATATTATATTCTCACTAAGAAAATTGAAACAAACCACTTAAAAAGCAAGAATATGAAATATTTGACAACCATTGGAAGAGTTTTATTCGCTTTACCCTTCGGCATCATGGGATTGAACCATTTTCTCATGACGAGTTATTATGTTGGAATGATGAGTACATTTATTCCGGGAGGAGGTTATACTATCATTATTACCGGGTTGGCACTGATTGCTGCCTGTATTTCAATTATTGCCAAGAAGTATATTCAGTTGTCATGCCTGTTGTTAGCGCTTCTGCTTTTTCTTTTCATTATTACGATTCATATTCCGGGGTTATTTGACTCGACTCCAATCACAATACTGAATATGAGTACAAAAGTATCGACACTTGCTTTTATCGAACTTCTGAAAGATGCTTCTCTGATGGGGGGTGCACTCATGATAGCAGGAATATACCGTTATGAAAAGATGGAAGTAAAAACTGAGAAGGCATAATAGTTCAATAATCATAATATGAAACTTAAATTCATATTCCCGTTTATTATTTCCTTGTCGTTCTGTTTCGCCGGTATCAGGATAATGGCGCAGAATGCTGTGGATACTAATGAAGTAGGAGTTTATGAACACCTTGATAGAGTAATCCCGAATGGATTATCATTCAGGGATGAAAATAACAAACCTGTCATTCTGAATGAACTGATCAAACGGCCTACCATACTTTCCCTGATCTATTTTGATTGTCCGGGGATATGTCCACAACAGTTGGCTGGTATCGCAAACGTGGTCCGGAAAACAGATATGCAACTGGGTAAAGACTATCAGATCATTTCTGTCAGCTTCAATCCATTAGATTCCCCGGATAAAGCGTTGGATAAAAAGAAGAACTTTATGGACAGGAGGAGCAGGCATTATGAACAGTACTGGAACTATCTTACCGGTGATAGCGCAAATATTCATGCATTGACTGACGCTGTGGGTTTTAAATTTATCCCTGCCGGTAATGACTTCATTCACCCAAGCTGTATTATTATTCTAAGCCCGAAAGGTAAGATAACCCGTTATCTGTATGGAACGACATTTCTGCCTTTTGATGTAAAAATGGCAGTGATCGAAGCACAAAAGGGTATTTCAAGGCCAACTATCAATCGAATTCTTGAATATTGCTTTTCTTATGACCCTGATGGCAGACGTTACACTCTTGCAGTGACAAAAGTGAGTGCCACGATCATCATATTTATTACGGTTATCTTTTTTATCACATTGCTTTTACATTCCTCAAGAAAGAGATTAAGAACAAAAGAACCATCAAATCCATCCAATTCAAAGTAAAGAAATAAAATCCATGGCCGAAAACAATAGTCTTCATGAAGAGCCAAATTATCTGATTGATACCGGTAAGCGGAAAGGGATATTAGCGTGGCTTACAACCATTGACCACAAAAGGATTGGTCTGCTTTACCTCTGGTCGATAATGGTATTCTTCATTGTGGGGGGAATCCTTGGAGAGACCATGCGTACAGAGCTTTTTAAGCCCGGGCAGCAGTTCTTTGGGCCGCAGACCTACAATGCAATATTCACACTGCATGGACTCATTATGATCTTTCTGATCGTGATACCGGGGTTGACTGTTGTTTTCGGAAACTTTGTAATGCCTATTATGATCGGTGCAAATGACGTGGCTTTTCCACGCCTCAACCTGTTTGCATGGTATTTATATATCCTTGGTGCTGCGGTAGTGGTTATTTCTCAATTTACCGGGAACGGGCCACCGGATACAGGATGGACTTTTTATGCCCCATACAGTACGCAGACACATACAAACGTAATTGCAGCGGTCAGCGGAGCATTCATCCTAGGTTTCTCATCAATTCTTACAGGAATTAATTTCATTGTAACGATTCACCGTTTACGTGCACCCGGGATGAGCTTCTTCAAAATGCCATTACTACCCTGGGCGATCTATGCTACTGCCTGGATACAGGTCCTGGCCACTCCTGTGATTGGAATTACACTGTTAATGATCATCGCAGAAAGGGTTTTTCACATTGGATTCTTTGATCCGGCACTTGGAGGAGATCCTGTTCTTTACCAGCATCTTTTCTGGATATACTCTCATCCAGCAGTTTATATCATGATCCTGCCAGCTATGGGAGTCATCACAGAAATCATTCCGACCTTTTGCCAGAAGCGGATATTCGGGTATAAAGCAATTGCTATTTCCAGCCTTACAATTGCCGGTGTTGGTTATTTTGTCTGGGGTCATCACATGTTTACTTCCGGCATGAGCAAGGAAGCTATATGGACATTCTCACTGCTTACTTTTTTAGTTGCTGTGCCAAGTGCCATAAAGGTATTCAACTGGGTAGCGACCATGTACAAAGGCTCTATAGATTTGAAACCGCCATTATTATATGCCATTGCATTTATCTTTTTATTCTCAATTGGTGGGTTAACCGGTCTTGTCCAGGGTGCATTAGCGACTGATATCCAGGTGCATGATACTTCATTCGTCGTGGCACATTTCCATTATATCATATTCGGAGGTGTCGGGTTTGCATTCCTAGGAGCCATTCATTACTGGTATCCGAAGATGTTCGGAAGAATGTACAACTTCCGTGTTGCTAATATAGCCTGGTGTTTCTTGTTTATTGGTTTCAACCTTTTGTATTTTCCACAATTTATAATTGGGTTGGAAGGCATGCCGCGAAGATATTTTGATTATCTACCTCAATTTACAGTAGCACAACAGGTTTCCACAATCGGAGGCTATATTCTTGGGATTGGGTTCATCATTCTTATTGTAAATCTATTCCGGAAGAACGGTGCAAAATCGACAGCTAATCCGTGGGGCGGAAAAACACTTGAGTGGAGATTAGCTTCTCCCCCGCCTATGGAGAATTTTGCGACCCCTCCAAGTGTACCAGATAATCCTTATGATTATGATTAATTAATGATTGATATAAGTCGTAAATATTATTTCGAGATTGAACAAACAAGTAATTCACATAAAGATAATTGACATCTATGGATCATATTGAACTGCAACGAGATGATATTGGTGCAAAGCTGGGAATGTGGATATTCATCTTTACCGAGATCCTTCTATTCGGTGGATTATTCCTTGTTTATGCTGTAATGCGGCACAGATATATGGCTGATTTTCATCTGGCTTCCCAGCAACTCAATACATTTATCGGTGCTTTGAATACAGTTGTGTTGTTAATAAGCAGTATGACTGTAGCTATGTCAATCACAGCGGTACAGAAAAAGGACAAACGAATGGCTACTATTCTATTATCCATCACTCTGCTATGCGCTCTAATCTTCCTTGTGGATAAATATTTTGAATGGGGACATAAAATCTCAATCTCATTATATCCTGGTACAGATTTGATGCAATCTTTGAAGCACGGATACATACTCTTTTTTAGTCTTTATTTTTTTATGACCGGATTACATATGCTTCACCTCATTATCGGTGCAGTAATTCTTATTGTGGCATTAGTCAAGGTAAGAATGGGGCTGATTAATGATGAACATTATGTTTTACTCGAAAATGGAGGACTATACTGGCATTTGGTTGACCTGATCTGGATATTTTTATTTCCGCTGCTTTACCTTGTAACATAGACCATTCAGAGGATAAATAGAATTGTTCAAACAGGAAATTTAAGCCGACCATTGGAAATTATAGAATAAAAAAACAAATATGATATCTGAAGAAAAACACATTGTAGAATATCCTTTATACGGGAAGGTACTAATAGGATTACTAGTGCTCACTTCACTCACCATTCTATTTCCCTGGCTGAATCTGACTGCACTTACTGCCCTGATCGCATTGATATTGGCATCAACCAAAGCCGGGATTGTGATGACCTATTTCATGCATCTGAAGATGGAATACAGTCTTTTAAAGATTCTTGTGATTATGGTCCTCTTAATCTATATCACAGTAATTCTTCTGACCTTTTCCGACTATATATTTAGATAATAAATCGCGAAATATTGAAAAGTAAATTCAAATTTCATAACTCATAATCTATAATTGATCTTTTATGTCCGGTGCATCGAATTTTGTTGAAGGAGTAGATTGGGTTTTTAAACTGCTTTTCGGGATTAGTTTCTTCTTTTTATTTCTGATTACTGCCACGATGATTTTATTTATTGTCAGATACAACCGAAAAAAACATCCAAAAGCTATACAGGTTAAGGATAATATGGCACTTGAGATTACATGGATCACAATTCCCATAATTATTGTTCTTTTCTTATTTTATTTTGGATATTCAGCTTTTCAGCCAATGATATGGGTACCAAAAGATGCCTTGCATGTGAAAGTTATTGGCAGGATGTGGCAATGGAGTTTTGAATATCCCGGATCCAAGGTTACAAACGTACTTGAACTACCCTTAAATAAACCAGTAAAGCTTGATCTTCATTCAGAAGACGTTATTCATGGTTTTTCAATACCTGCATTCAGGGTTAAGGAAGATGTAGTTCCTGGGAAGAACAACTATATGTGGTTTACACCTCAACAAACAGGGGAATATGAGATCTTTTGTACTGCTTATTGTGGTGTTCGTCATTCATATATGGGTACAAAGGTCAAAGTAGTTACTCCCAGAGAATTTGAAAATTGGTTGAGTACATTGAGTGTCGCATCCACAGAACCAGAAGGTCTTACAATCATTAAAAAGAACGGGTGTTTAGCTTGTCATTCTCTTGATGGTTCAAAGTTGGTAAGTGTGTCCTTTAAAGGTTTATATGGCAAAACAGAAACCGTAAAGACGAATGGGAATGAAAGAAAAGTCGAAGTTAATGATCCATATATCGTAAATTCAATTTATAAACCTGACAAAGATATTGTGGTAGGATATTCGGGAGGAATAATGAAATCCTATAAAGGGCTCATAAAGGATGATGAAATAAAGAAAATAATTGATTATCTTAAAACACTGAAATAATTTTGATTCTCCGCACAGCCCGGATCCTATCGGAACTGATCCGTATCAACATCACACTTTCCGTGACATTCTCTGCATATGCAGCAATAGTTCTGGTATCAGAGAAAATCATCATTAATTTAATTTCTCCTCTTGCATCAATCTTCCTCATTGCATGTGGTGCATCTGTTCTAAATCAGTATCAGGAAAGGACACAAGATGCAATGATGAATCGCACCAAGGATCGGCCTATACCTTCCGGAAGGCTCTCACCACAAAAAGCCTTATTGATCAGTACTCTGCTATTAGTTTCCGGGTTAGGGATTCTTATAAGAGAACAATACTGGACTTGTTCTATATTGGGAATCATCAATTTACTCTGGTACAATGGACTTTATACCTGGCTTAAAAAAAAGAGTGCCTTTGCAGTTGTACCTGGAGCAATTTCAGGTGTTATTCCGGTTTTTATGGGTTGTACTGCCGCAGGTGGTGCTTTACTTAATCCACTTATCTTGTTATTGGCATTATTTCTATTTATCTGGCAAATTCCTCACTTTTGGTTATTGATGCTAAAGTTCGAGGATGAATACCGGTTAGCAGGATTTCCAGTGATGACAGACATTTTCAATATCAAGCAGTTCAAAAATATTATCCTGGCATGGATGATTGGGGCCACTGGAACATCATTGTTCCTCGTGGGTTCAGGACTTTGGATACTTTTATGGTCTAAGATCATTATCATTGGACTGAATATGCTTATACTTGGATTCTTCTTTCAACAACTAATGTTTGCAACAAAACTTATGTACAAAATTATGGCTGGTATTATGAATACTTTTCTACTTATAGTCCTCATAATGATAATTTTGGACAAAATCTTCTACTAAGAAATAAAATGCTTGTAACAAAATAAATATAAGTATCTTTGTTAAGATATTATTCCAACCTTAAAGCCTCATGAATAAAATTTTACTTATATCAATTCTGTTCAGCTTATTGGTATTACCATGTGGAGCTCAACAAAATAAACAAATCCAGAATATTCCTAATGATACAGCTCATTATCCATATTGGGTAAAGATGATGAAAGATCCGACTGTCAACTTTTTTAAAGTCCAGAAGGCTTTCAATACTTATTGGAAAGACCGTAAAATTACAAAAGGTTGCGGTTGGAAAGTATTTAAACGCTGGGAATACATGATGCAAAGCCGTGTACTCCCAAATGGTGACCGGCCAGCACCTGAATTAGCAGAGCATGCTTATGAGGAATTTTTAAGAAGTAACGATACTTCATATGGAAATTGGGTATCAATGGGACCATCCACAATACCTTTACCTGGACCAGCGGGTTATGAAGGATTAGGAAGAGTTAATACCGTTTGTTTTCACCCAACTGATCCGAATAAATTTTATATCGGTGCACCTTCAGGCGGAATGTGGCAGACATCAGATGGTGGGCAAACATGGACTACCCACACGGATACTTTACCCACGCTTGGCATTTCATCCATTATTGTTGATTATTCGTTGCCCACTAGAATCTTCATTGGTACGGGAGATCGCGATGCGGGAGATGCCACAGGATTAGGTGTTTATAAGAGTACAGATGGAGGACTTACCTGGACACCAGCAAAAACAGGCATGGGAGACCAGACTGTCGGGAGGATGATCCAGGACCCGACCAATTCATCCATCATACTTGCCGCCACAAGTGGAGGAGTTTATCGAACTACTGATGGAGGTAATACCTGGACTCAGACTGAAGGAGGAAATTTCAATTGTATTGAATTTAACCCGGCAAATCATACAATAGTTTATGCTGCTGGAGGATCTCAATTTTACCGATCAACTAATAATGGGACATCCTTCACACTTATTACTTCAGGACTTGGGAGCGGTGAACGAACATCAATAGCTATTTCCCCTTCCAACTCAACATATGTTTATGTTCTCTTTGCTGGTGACGATAATGGGTACGGTGGCGTGTACAGATCTACCGATTCAGGACTGACATTCAGTCTTCGTTCCAGTTCCCCTAATATCCTTGGATGGAGTTGTGATGGAAGTGATAATGGAGGACAAGGATGGTATGACTTGGCAATAACAGTTGATCCTAATAATGCCAACACATTATATGTTGGTGGTATAGATGTTTGGAAATCGATAGATGGAGGATCTACATGGGTCATCAATTCAAACTGGTATGGAGGATGCAATGTACCTGCTGTGCATGCAGACTGCCATTATCTTGGATTTTCGCCGGTTAATGGCCAGTTATTTGCAGGAAATGATGGAGGTGTATTTGCAACTGCTAATGGAGGAACATCATGGAACTATCTGATCGTTGGGGTCACCATTGGGCAGATTTATAAATTAGGTCAGGCTCAATTATCAAAGAATCATGTTATTAATGGATTTCAGGACAATGGGACCTATACATTAACTCCTTCAGGATGGGAACAAACGGGTGGGGGTGACGGCATGGAATGTATTATTGACTATTCGGATGATGCATATTCTTACTATACAATTTATTATGGTGACATCTACAGAAGATATAATAATTCCGATGAAGATCATATTGCAGGAAATGGGGTCAATGGAATAACGGAAAGCGGAGCATGGGTAACACCCTATGTTCTTAGCAAAACAGATCCTAATACGATATATGTGGGTTATGTAAATATTTGGAGAAGTAACGATGTAAAGGACGCAAATCCAACATGGCAAAAAATCTCTGATAACCTTGCTGGAAGTAATAGCAATGACATGGCAGTGCTCGAAAACTGTTCATCTAACGCAAATATTCTTTATGCCGCCCGTAGTGACAACCGACTATTCAGGTCTGATAACTGCATGGACCCCAGTCCAACATGGATTGATCTTACTTCTTCTCTTCCACAGGCTTCTACTCCCACCAGTCTTGCTACGCATCCAACAAATCCCAATTTTGTTTACATGACACTCGGGAATTCAGTCTACAAATCAGTAGATAAAGGTCAAAGCTGGACAAATATCAGTTACAATCTCCCGGCAGTACATGTGAATTCTATCATATATTATAAAAATGACCATGAAGGACTCTATATTGGTACCGATGCTGGAGTCTATTTCAAAGATTCAACGATGAGTAACTGGATTTCTTTCAGCAATGGACTTCCTGCCAATGCAAAGATCACTGAACTGGAAGTTTATTACGATAACGATAGTATTTCCAGTGATGTAATCAGAGGATGTACATATGGAAGAGGGCTGTGGGGTTCAGGGATGTACTATGGCAACCCATTGGCAGATTTTAAAGCCAGTGATACAAATATTACGGCCGAGTGCAGTGTTAATTTCACTGATCTCTCGACAGGTACACCCACTAATTGGCAGTGGACATTTGAAGGGGGGACTCCTTCTTATTCAAATGTTAAAAATCCTTCAGGCGTTGTTTATAATACCCCAGGAACTTATTTCGTAAAACTTAAAATCTGGAATGTCAATGGCTCTGATTCTCTTGAAAAGATAAATTACATTACTGTGGGTAATGCACAGGCACCTGCAGTAAATTTCACAGCAGACAAAACGGTTTTATGCGAAGGGGATCTCGTTTATTTTCAAGATGAGAGTGAATATTGTCCCACCTCCTGGAATTGGGACTTTAGTCCATCAACTTTTACTTTTGTTCAGGGGACATCAGCCGGAAGCCAGAACCCAGTTGTTCAATTCAATTCTCCCGGAACCTATACAGTAAGACTGATCGCTACCAACAGCACTGGAAGCAACTCTTTGACCAAACTGAATTATATTGCTTACGGAGGTTATTTTCTTCCTTTCTCAGAAGATTTCGAAAATGGCTTTAATACTCAGCATTGGACTATTCTGAACCCTGACAATAATATTACATGGGATACAATTACAGTTTCCGGAACCAATCCGGGACACATTGCAGCCTGGGTCAATTTTAATAACTATATCTTGTCAAGTCGTGATCAACTCATAAGCCCACCCTTGAATTTTACAGGTTATTCTTCACTAATGCTTAGTTTCCAGCATGCTTATGCACAGCGCGCAACAATCAAAGATTCTCTAATTGTTAAAATCTCATCAGATTGTGGAACAACATGGACACGCCTTCTCGCAGCAGGACCAAATGGGAGTCCGAATGTTTTTGCGACCCATTCGATGATGTTGACTCCATTCTTTCCACAATCCAGTTATGATTGGTGTGGCTCAGCCTATGGAACAAACTGCTACCAATTGGATATTACACCCTGGGGAGGAATGAGAAATGTCAAAATCATGTTCGAATCTTTTAATTATCATGGAAACAATCTTTTCATTGATAATGTGAGCATTTCAGCACCTACTGGAATCACTCAGACTAGTAATAAAAATGAAGATCTTTGGCTTTATCCTAACCCCACAACAGGCATTGTGACCCTATTTATGCTTAATCCTGCATCTAGGATTGATGTTTCCATTCTCAACCTGGAAGGGGCAACTATTTTGACTGATCATTTTACAGCTAAAACAGGGAATTTTGAAAAGCAATTCAATTTATCAGGTTTTACCCGTGGTGTATATTTTTTCCACATTATTTCTAATAAATCAACAACAGTCAGGAAAGTTATTCTGGAATAGCATGATAAAAAAATTAATAGTTTTCCTGGTAATCATTTACGGCTGCAATAGATCTGAACCTGACGCAATACAATTGAAAAAGGAACTAATAAAAACCGATCAGGATTTCAGCCAGTTCTGCGTTGAAAAAGGCATGAAAGAGGCATTTCTATTTTATGCCGCAGATTCTGTAATTATGCTTAGGCAAGGGGAATTTCCACTCATTGGGAAAATCTCCTTAATACAACATCTGAAGTCGGTGCCAAATAATCAAGTTCATTTAATGTGGACTCCAACTAAAGCAGAAGTCTCTGGTAATCTTGGGTATACATTCGGAAACTGGAAGTTAAAAATTACCGGGAAAGACACAGTTGAATACGGTAATTATGTTACCATATGGGAAAGATTCCCGGATGGCACCTGGAAATATGTATTAGATGGAGGTAATGATACTCCAAAACAAGAATGGTAATTAAATTTATTGTTCTTTATTTCACTCTCTAGTGTTTGAATATTTCTGAAGGTCTAAAACTTATTAGATGCATCTGTTTTACTCTCCTTTCGTCACTCAGGAACTGAATGTCCTAGGTGAACAGGAATCATGGCACTGCACGCGTGTTTTGAGGCTAATAGATGGAGATATAATCCACGTGACAGACGGACTTGGAAATCTTTATGAATGCTTGATTATTCATGCTGACCCTAAAAGGTGTATTATAAAGGTGGTTTCCACTATGCGAGAATATCTGAAGAGAAATTACTTTCTTCATATTGGCATTGCCCCTACAAAAAGTATTGACCGTTTCGAATGGTTTTTGGAAAAAGCGGTTGAAATAGGGATCGATGAAATCACACCCATATTTTGTGCCCATTCTGAAAGGATAAAATTGAAGACAGAGCGGTTGCAAAAGGTCCTTATATCTGCCATGAAACAATCTTTAAAGGCTTACATTCCAAAACTTAATGAACCTTCTGATTTTAAAAGTTTATTACTAAAGGATTCCAAGGAACAAAAATTTATTGCTTATTGTGAATCTTGGGAGGAAGATGAACTTAAGAAAGTTTACCGGAAAGGTGAAGATGCACTAATTCTTATCGGCCCTGAAGGTGATTTTTCACTTGAAGAAGTTTCAATGGCAAAAAAAAAGGAATTTCTTCCAATAAGTTTGGGGAAAAGTCGTTTACGAACTGAAACAGCCGGAATTGTGGCTTGTCATACGATCCTGCTTATGAATTCATAATCAGTATTTAAAGTCGGTTTTATGAGAAGATTGATCTTTCTTATTGGCGCATTTTTATTATTTACATCCTACTCTCCTGATCCTGTCGCATCATTCCAGATAGCCTTATTAAAATATAATGGCGGCGGCGATTGGTATGCGAATCCAACATCCTTGCCGAATCTGGTAAAATTTGTCAATAAAAATCTGGGGACTAACATCAATGAAGAAGTGCCCACAGTAGATGTTGGAAGTCCTGAAATTTTCAACTATCCATTTATTCATATGACTGGTCATGGAAATGTGATCTTCTCCACACAAGAGCAAAAAAATTTAAGGAATTATTTAATTGGAGGCGGCTTCCTTCACATTGATGATAATTATGGCATGGATAAATTTATTCGTCCTCAATTAAAAAAACTTTTTCCAGAACTAGATCTTGTTGAATTACCTATTAGTTTCCCATTCTATCATAAACCGTTTAACTTTCCAAATGGTCTTCCGAAGATACACGAACATGATGGATTACCTGCCCAAGGATTTGGATTATTCTGGGAAGGCAGGCTCATTTTATATTACACTTATCAATGTGATCTTGGAGATGGATGGGAAGATCAAGACGTACATCATGACTCGGAAGCTACCAGGCTAAAAGCTTTACAGATGGGAGCTAACCTGCTTCAATATGTCTTCACAAACCGATAACCTCTGAATTAAAGGATTTCCTATTTGTGAAACATGTAATAGAAATTCTGTTCAATATCTCTTTTCATTTGTTTAACTAAGTTTTTCAATATCTTTGCCATACAACAATAGACTGTATGGGAAAAACGGCTATCATCATAGGAGGTGGTCCTGCTGGTATGGAAACCGCATCACAACTTGCCAGAATTGGTATAGAGGTTGATCTTATTGAAAAGGCGTCGCAACTTGGAGGTCATTTAAACAGTTGGGATCGTTTATTTCCAAACCGGCGAGATAGCAGAGAGGTATCAGATTACCTTGAAGTTGGGATGAATGATGGGATCTCTCTGCATCTGAATGCACAAATTGATGGTATTTATCGAGAAGAACAAAAATTCATAATCAGATTATTGGATGGAAACGAACTGACCTCGGAGGCATTAATCATAGCAACAGGATATGAGGTTTTTGATGCTAAAAAGAAGGAAGAATATGGATACGGAATTTATGATAATGTCATGACATCCGTTGAAATTGAAGAACTTTTCAGGAATAATAAAAACAAGAATCTCTTCCCAAATAACGCTCCTAAACGTGTGGGTTTTATTCATTGTGTAGGTTCCCGGGATGAAAAAGCAGGAAATCTTTATTGTTCAAAATTGTGTTGCGTTACTGGAGTAAAACAAGCAATCGAGATCAAGGAGATGATGCCAGATACTGAGGTTTTCTGTTTCTATATGGATTTACGTATGTTTGATCGTCACTTTGAGGAGATGTATTTCGAAGCTCAGGAAAAGTGGGGAATACAGTTCATTCGAGGAAGGTTGTCAGAGGCCTCAGAGAATCAGGATCATACATTATTAATCAAACTTGAAGACACACTATCAGGCTTACCTTTGAAAATGAATGTTGATCTGTTGATCCTGCTTGTCGGAGTTGTAGCATCACCAGAAACCCGGAAAATTGCAACAATGTTGGGATTAAAAGAAGGAGATGACAGGTTTCTCTGTCCGGCTGATGAGCATTTAATTTCTAATTCTACATTAATTCCGGGTGTTTTTCTGGCAGGTACGGTCAAAGGACCAGCTGGTATTGCCAATACAATTACAGATGCCCGTGCAACAGCATTATATGTTGCAAATTATTTAAAATCATTGGATTAGACTTCAGATCCTTTAGTATGAAACCTTTTGGTTATACTATCAAAGAAGACAGACAGATTGATTTTGATACTAATGATCGAAAATTAGCTGCATTTATAAAAACAATTGAACCATCGATCAATCTTTGCATAGGATGTGGAAGTTGCACTGGAACCTGTTCAGCGGGACATTTCTCAGATCTAAACATCAGACGTATCCATACTTTCCTGCAGAGAGGGGAAATTGGTCAGCTAAAGAAAGAAATCTCTAAATGTATGCTTTGTGGGAAATGCCAGCTTGTTTGCCCGAGGGGTATCAACCTGAGAAATCTGATCCTTTTGATTCATAATTCATTGGAAACTTACGGAATATGACTTTTAACCTGTTTGTACTTCCGTTTATCCTTGGGTTGATCTTCCTTCTGGTCGTTCTAATTAAAAAGAACAGGATCTGGATCAGTAAGATGGATAGCACAGATCGACAAAAACTCAAAAAAGGTCTTCGCAGTAAAAAGCTTCTAATGGGTCTCAG
>JBEKQA010000058.1:0-16563 GCA_049520195.1 Bacteroidales bacterium | reverse complement strand
CATCACACATTCAACACAATTCTGTGCTTTTTCTCCCTTTTCATTTAAGGTTCCTTCGCAACATATACCAATAATGTATATATTTTCTCTCTTAACCTGGTTTTCTGTCAACATCAGGTTTAAAGCACGACTGTCGCAACCCTTAACCACAAGTCCGACCCGTTTTCTTTTGGTATGGTCAGGCTTGAGATAATTAGCCAAGTTGAATACCGATTTCTCAGTAAACACCAGATTAGGGATTTCAGCCGGATCGGTAATCAGGAAAGGGACCTGGCTGCCATCGAATGAGTTTTGTTTGTATCCGACAAAATAATCAATCTTATTGCCGGCAAACAATTTCGATGCAATTTCCTGAATTTGTTTTGAATAGTCCATTCTTAAAAGTTTTCCTTTTTATATCTGTGAAGAGGTCCAAGTTTCTTAATATCTTCTGTGACTTTCGCAACCACCTTTGCAAATTTTGGTCCTTCAGCGGCTGATACCCATGAGAATTGAACCCGGTTCTCGTGATAGCCAATAAAATTCAAGAGTTTCTTTGTGACCAGAAACCTTCTGCGGGCATAATAGTTACCAGCGATATAGTGGCAGTCGCCAGGATGGCATCCTGAGATCAGAACACCATCAGCAGTGCTTTGCAGTGATTTTATAATAAACCAGGGATCGACCCTTGAAGAACATGGGACCCTGATTATCCTTATATTTGGTGGATATTGAATTCGTGATGTCCCTGTAAGATCAGATCCGGCATAAGAGCACCAATTACACAGAATACCCATGATTATTGGCTGCCAATCAGCCGGGGCGGTTATGTCCGGGTTTTCGATACTGACAATTTTTGGTTGGACTTCTTTTATTTCTGTTTCCATTAGATTGCAACTATCTCGTTAATGATTTGAGGATCAGTAAAACCAGCAAGGCTGATAGCCATACTTCTGCAGATGGCAACGCAAGAACCGCAGCCCTGGCAGACACCTTCATTGATCTTTGCCACAGTACGCATTTCTTTAGAACCATGACCCAAAGGAATTTCTTCGGTTACAATAGCCTGGTATGGACAAACTTTAACGCAATTCTGACATCCACTGCAGAACTCTGTATCAACTTTTGAAATCATCGGGTCCTTCTTGAGTGTATCTCCAGCAAATAGACCACAAACTTTAGCGGCGCATGCAGAAGCCTGAGCGACAGTATCCGGAATATCCTTAGGGGCTTGTGTACAACCGGCAAGGAAGATACCGGCTTTGGCTGTTTCGACCGGGCGCAATTTCGGATGGGCTTCCGACATATAACCATACTTATCGTAAGACACTCCGAGTAAACGTGCCAATGCAGGATTATCTTTAGGGGCTATCACAGCAGTAGCCAGAACTACAAGGTCGGCTTCAACTTCAACCACTTGTCCGATCTGGGCATCTTCTCCCCTTACCATGAGTTTATCGCCTTTTTTATAGATTTTTGATACTCTTCCTCTAAGATAAGTGGCCGCAGTCTCAACTTGGGCACGTTTCACAAACTCCTCATAGCCTTTCCCTGCAGCACGGATATCCATATAGAAGATATAAGCATGGCTATCGTGGACTTTATGATGCAACAGGATTGCATGTTTGGCCGTGTACATGCAACAAATCTTGGAGCAATATTCTATGCCCTTTGCTTCATCCCTGGATCCTATGCATTTTATAAAAACAACATTCTTCGGTACTTTTCCATCGGATGGACGAACAGGTACTCCATTGGTAGGGCCGCTTGCCGATACCATTCTCTCAAATTCGAGCGAAGTGATGATATCCTTATACCGTCCAACCCCATATTCTTCATAGGGTTTAGGATCCCAAAGATCATATCCGGTAGCAACAACGACAGCGCCAATTTCACGTTCTATTACCTCATCCACCATTTTGAAGTTGATGGAGCCTTTTTCACAAAACTTGGCACAGATACCGCATTTCCCTTTAAGGAGCATGGTGCAATGTTCTGCATCGATCACAGGTTTATTTGGAACAGCCTGCGGAAAAGGAGTATAAATGGCTTTCCGTTTATCGATATTCATGTTGAATTCATTAGGCACCTTCACCGGGCATTTCTGGGTGCAGGTTCCGCAACCTGTACAGGTGCTGAAATCGACATAAGAAGCTTTTTTCTTTATTTTGGCTTTATAGTTTCCAACATAACCATCAAGTTCAATCACTTCTGAATAAGGGATCAACTCTATGTATGGATGGGAAGCCACATCTACCATTTTCGGGGTCAGGATACACTGAGAACAGTCAAGTGTTGGGAAGGTTTCATCCAGTTGGGCCATTCGACCACCAATAGAAGGACTCTTTTCGACCAAGGTAACAGGGATATGAGCATCAGCAATGTCGAGTGCAGCCTGGATCCCTGCAATACCGCCACCAATCACCAGTGCTCTTTTAGTTACAGGAACAGAAATTTCATGTAGTTGTTCATTGGCGATAGATTTTGCAACTGCCATCCGGATCAGGTCAGATGCCTTTTCTGTAGCAGCTTTTTTATCTTTCTGATGAACCCAAGAAGAATGCTCACGGATGTTGGCAATCTCCAACATATAAGGATTCAGTCCGGCATCTAAAAGGGCCTTACGGAATGTTTTCTCGTGCATCCTGGGAGAGCAGGCAGCAACGACGACTGAAGTCAGCCGGTTCTGAACAATGGCTTCCCTGATCATGCCCTGTCCGGGGTCAGAACACATGTATTTATATTCGAACGCTACTTTGACTTCCTTAATTTTTTTGGCTTCCTGCACGACTGCTGGAACATCAACGAAATCGGCAATGTTAGCGCCGCAAAAACAAACGAAAACACCTACTCTTGCCATTATTCTACCTCGCTTTCTGCTTCGACAGCTTTTTTAGTTTTTTTCACTTTTTCAGGTTCAGGGATCGCCTCTCCAATATGTTTCAATGCGGCTTCAACAGGGACGATATGCTTTGCAAGTTTTAATTCCTTTTCGGGATAACCAAAGGCCAGGGCCATCAGTTGGGTAAAATACATTATGGGAATATCAAATTTTTTACCTGTATGACTTTCAATATCGGGTTGACGCATATCCAGGTTAGATTGACAGAGGGGACAAGCGACTACGATCATATGTGCCCCACTTTCTTTGGCCACCTCCAGGATCTTCCCGCTCAGGGATTCCACGATTTCTGTGTCGGAAATGGAGAAAGATGCCCCGCAGCATTCCGTTTTATAATCGAAATCCATAGCTTTTGCTCCGAGGGCTTCCATAAGATAATCCATCGACATAGGGTATTCGGGTGAATCAAAATGTGTGACATCTTTTGGACGGGTCAGCAAACAACCATAGTAACATGCAACTTTCAATCCTGAAAGGGATTTAGTCACCTTGCTTTTAATGGTTTCCAGTCCTATTTCCTCATAGCAATACTGGAGCATTGATTTAACATCTATTGTTCCTTTATATTCGCCTTCGTCTATAATGGTGCTATTGATCTTTCTAGCCAGTTCAGGGTTCTCATCAAGATGCTTCTTAGTACTCTTCATTCTCGAATAGCAAGAAGCACATGCAATACCCATAGTTTTACATTCCAGCTTTTCGGCCAGCACCAGGTTACGCATTGGCAATGCCAATGCCAAGTTTTCTGTCATGACGTGGGCGGAAGTAGCCCCGCAGCAATTCCAGTCGGGGATCTCCTCCATCTGCACATCCAGTGTTCGCATGACGAGTTTAAGCGTATGATCGAATTCTTCGCTTGTGCCGTGTGCTGAACAACCCGGGAAATAGGTTAGTTTATTCATGTCAATTCAGTTGAGTCGAATGTTGGGTCGAAATGTCTTTATTTATTTTCTTTTTCAAGTTTAGCTGCAACCTTGAACATTTTACGGATGGCCTCGCCTCTCTTCGTAGATTCATGTCCAATAGGAATCTTCCCTTTGAGGAGTGCTTTGGGTGCAAGGTGCATATCCTTGAAAAGGTTTCGGGTACGGATATTGAATTCCGCCATCATGCGTAATTCATAATTCCTTCCATACCGTTTAATCATATCCAGGAAAATATCATGAAACTTTCTGATATCCTTGACTTTTTTATTTGTGGATCTATAATTTTCTTCTATGGCTAAATGACGCACTGCTTCCATTACGGCAGGAATATCGATCTGACGGGGACAACGACCGCTACAAGCCGAACATGTAAGACAGAACCACATGGAATTCGCTATGTAGGTCTCTTCTTTCAGTCCCAGTTTTATCATCTGCATAATTTCTCTCGGGGGGAAATCCATGTAACCGGAAACAGGACAAGTAGAAACGCACTTTCCACACTGGTAACATTCCAAGACATTTGCACCACTTTTTTTGTTCACAGACTCAAGAAAAGTGTTTTTTTCCAGCAATCCAAGTGTAATCATTTCGCGCGATTGAAGGGTGAATAGAAATAATTTTCTGCTGTTAATTATTTAACAACAGGTTATTAAAAAAAAGAAACTCTTAAAAAAATTTCTGTTATTAATAATTCCGATACAAAGTTAAATAAAGTTTCGTTTGGAAATATTCTAAATTAATTGTATTCTGGATGATAGCTGAAACCAACTTAAACCCTTAGCTACATCATGTTATATGAATTAGAAGCATGAGTTTCCTTATCCTTTGATCCCAAATCATAAATAAAGAGCTGTCAAAGATTCTGACAGCTCTTTTTCTTATTTAACAGGGAATAAATCCCAGGTTACAAACCTCTATTGTAGTTTAAAGTTGATTGGGAGGTTAAACTGTACACGTACAGGTACTCCTCTTTGTTTTCCAGGGACCCATTTCGGCATGGATTTGACAACGCGGATTGCTTCATCGTCGCATCCGGAGCCAATTCCCCTAAGGACTTTAACATCCGTAATAGATCCGTCGACTTCAACGACGAAGGTAACGTATACTTTTCCCTGGACACCCAGTTCCTTAGCTTCTTCAGGATATTTCATGTTTTCCTGTAAGAATTTAATACGTGCTTCATCTCCTCCCGGATATTGAGGCTGTTCCTCAACAACAGTGAAGATTTCCTTTGGAGCTTCCTGTTCAATAACCTGTGGTTTTGCTTCCTCGACCACGATTTGTTCTGCTGCCGGAGCTTCAGTATTTGGCTTGGCATTTAAATCTTCCTGGATTGCCATGGTAGTAACCACACTATCGGTAGTAACTTTAGGAGCTACGAAACGTTGCTGTTGCACGGCATCTGGTGGTGGTGGAGGGGGAGGTGGTGGTGGAGGCAATTCTTCCTTTGGAATATTCAGCATTTCAACTCCGACTGTTGTATTTTCCTTTATTATCCGGTTTTTACTCAGCATAGCGGAAATGATCGGATAGGCAACAGCAGTGCTAATTGCTAGGATTCCAATGATCAGGGAAATCAAAGTATACTTTTGGTACTTCTTCCTGAGAACATATGCCCCATAATCTTTGTTCCTGGTTTTAAAAACCATCTCTTCCAGCGATTCAACACGCTTTCTTTCCTTTGTCATGTTATTTCAAATTAAGAGATTAAGAAATCCTATCAATTATTTAGGAGCAGTTTTCAGCATATCCAATTCAACCGGAGTAATATCCACAATTGCATAACTAGCAATGTTGGTAATCGCCATTTCGTCGATAATATCAACGATATCCTTGTATTTTGCCTTGTCATCCGCTTTGATAAGGACAATCGGTCCTTTCGAATCATTCTTCTTCATATTCTTGATTTCCTGATCTGCGGTAGTATCAGCAACGACAAGTTTACCTGATTGACGTTTATTCCGGAATGTCACAATTTGTGTGAAAAGATCCCTGTTTTTATCCAGGAGGACCTTACGGATCCCATCTTTACTGAAATCGGTTTTAGTTAACGCCGGTAAGGGTGGTTTCTTAGGATCAGCGCTACCTATATAGTAATACACCTGATCATTATCAGTAAGCAGTATATTCAGGGTTCTCCATGCTGGAATTTTTGGTTGATCTTTTGGTTGATCTTTTTGATCTTTTTCCGGCATTGTGATCACCATGACCTTGGACTTGCTGAAAGCGGTGGTTAGCATAAAAAAGGTAATCAGGAGACACATAAGGTCAACCATGGGAGTCATATCGATATGCGTTGAGAACTTTTTGGCTCTCCTTTTTCCGCCTTTTTTGCCTTTTTCTTCTTGAATTATTTCAGCCATATCATTTTTCGTTTAGCTTATAAAATGCTCTTATTACGTTTATTTCGGAATATCCTTTAATGTAACTTCCTGTTTTTCCAAACTCGTAACAAGATTAAACTTATTGACTTTATTTGCCTGAAGCATATCCATGACCTTCTTCACAACTTTATAGTTGGTTTCGGCATCACCTTTTATAGCGACTTCTGCATTGAGATTGGCAAGACGTGAAAAACGAATCCACATAGCCAGTTCAGAGGCCCTTCCTGCAACAGAGTCTGTCGGAATTCCAACCTGAAATTTTTCTTTTTCCTTAGCATCTCTTGCATCCAACCATTTTTTCATATCGGCCATCGGCATCCCGAAAGAAGCCAGATTCCCGAAATCTGTCAATTCTTTTTTTGTGAAGGTGACCTGGTATTGTTTAGCCATTTCAGTAAGAACATTGACACGGGTATGGGTAGTTGTATCTTTACCGTTATCGATATTATAAAAGACCTTTCCGCTTTTATCAACGATGATCGTCATAATATCTTTATCCGGGGCCTGTTTTTCCGATACAGAATTTGGCGTGGTGATAATTGCCGCTTCCTGTGGACGGAATGAAGCTGTGAGCAATAAAAATATCAATAGTACTGAAAACAGGTCCACCATAGGCGTCATGTCTATATGCGGACTTCTTGCGGGTGGTTTTATTTTAGGCATAATATTCTATTTTAAATCGAGGATTAACAGAAATAACGTACAAATTAATCAGCAATCCGGAAATTATTTTACCTGGGATGCAAACGACTGTACGAGACTGAATCCAGCTTCATCAATTTTAAAGGTAAAGCTGTCGATCTGTGTGGAATAGAAGTTGTACATTATGATACCAAGTAAAGAACCTGAGATACCAAATGCGGTGTTGATAAGAGCTTCTGAAATTCCGCCTGCAAGAGCCAGGGCATCCGGTGCACCAGCTTGTGCAAGAGCTCCAAAAGCACGAATCATCCCGAGTACAGTTCCCAAAAGACCGATCAACACTGAGATTGAAGCAATTGTTGAAAGAATAACCAGATTTCTTGATAACAAAGGTAATTCGAGAGCCGTGGCTTCTTCAAATTCCTTTTGAAGAGCTAAAATCTTCTGTTCTTTTGAAAGATTGGCATCTTTTTGCAATGTACGATAACGGACAAGACCTGCTTTCATAACATTAGCAAGAGATCCTTTTTGTTTATCACAAGCTGTGATGGCTTCTTCGATCTTGTCATCATTCAGGTAGTCCTGGAGAGTCTTTACAAAAACATTGAGCTTGCCTTTTCCGCCTGCACGTATAAGAGTAATACCTCTCTCAATAGAGAAAGTGATCAGTACAAGTAATACCGTCATCAAAAGAGGAACGATTAAACCGCCCTTGTAAACCATTGCAAGGTAGTTCCCTGGTAAAGGATGCCATTTGCTTGATGGAACATTATTTTTAATCAGGTCATAGCCTCCTTCGAAGTTGATATAACTTCCCATTATTCTCAGGTATACAAGTAAGGCAATTCCGAATGAAAGTAAAATAACAGCCACTGTAAACCACGACTTTAAAGCGTCACCAATGGATTGTCCGCCTTTGTTATTTGTCTTGCTCATCTTTAGTTTGTTTTTTAATTATTAATGAATGAATTGATAGTTTCTTAACAAAAAGCAAAAATATTAAAAATTATCTGAATAAGGTTATATGAATTTTAATTAATTGCTTTATTCTTAATGTTTTTTAATGACGTAATAATTATCAGAACTTACTTTCATTTTCTGATCTTAAATTCCAAGCTTTTAAGAATACCTTTTGCTTTTTCAGCATAATTTGGGTCAGGTGGTTGAATAGCAAGTACTTTATTGCAATACTCTATTGAGTTTCGCCCAGCCTGCTGGTCCTTTGTATCTGTAAACTGCACGAGATAATAGTATGCAAGGTAAGAATACGATTCCATCAATTCTTTTGAGTTTGCGACAGTATCTGATTTGGCCTTGTCGATCAGTGTTTCGTATACGGGTTTTGCCAATCCCAGCTTACAGGTGGTATCGATGTTGACCAACGCCCTTGCACGCCATACGTAACCTTTTATATTATCGGGTAACAATGTGTTGAAATATTTAAGTGTAGAATCAGCCATTCCCCAATTACTTGTATTGTAATAGGCAATACCTAAATAGAAATAATCACCCGGAACAGCCTTATTTATTGCGATTTTCTTATTGTAATCTTCAATTGCCTTGTCATATTTCTTTATTTTCATCATAGATACTGCAGCTTCTGAAAGGAGATCATAACGAGAAGTATCCATCTGATAGGCTTTGAGTAAATACCCATGTGCAGTCGAATCCTGTTTCAGTTTGGCATATAATCTTCCAAGATAAACATAATCGGTTGGACGGATCTTATCAGGTTTGGCACGTCTGAAAAATTTCTTACTATATACCAACCCTTTGTCATACTGTCCGGTTTCATAATAAGAATATGCCAATGCCCGGTTCAGATCGTTATTTGAAGTATCGGTTTTCAGAATTTCATTCAGCTGGTCAATTGCATCTTTATATTTCTTTAAATCAATGAGGGTGTTAACATATTGAATCCGTGCGGTAGTATTACCTCCCGATAAACGTAGGAACTTTTTATAATTCTGTTGTGCTTCATCGTTACGATTGGCACGAGAAAGAAGGGAACCCAGTTCACGATAGGCGGGTGCAAATGTCGAGTCGATCGCGACTACCTGCTGATAAAAAGTAAGGGCATCTGTATAGCTTCTCGCACGCATCCATAATTGTCCAATGCGAAGTTTTGCCATTGGAGATTTCGGGTTCAGGCTTTGGGCGATATTGTAGTTGAGAATAGCCTTAGAACCATCATTAAGGATAAAGATGTAGGCATCGCCTTTAACAATATAGAGGTCATAATTTTTACTATCGAGTTTTTCAGCAATACGCAATGAACCAAAAACTGCCGCTGTATCATAAACCCCTGATTTTATGTAGGCATTGGCAAGCCGGATGTAAACTGTGGCTTGTTTATCCGGTGCCATGACCAGGCCTTTGTTTGCTTTAGAGGGAAGAAGTGAAATTGCCTTTGAAAAGTTCTGTTGAGCCTTGGGTAAATCTTTCTGCATCAAGGCAATATGTCCAATGCCAATATAGTTTAAAGGATTGGCAGGATCTGCATCAACTCCTTTGGAGAAAAGAATTTTTGCAGAATCAGATAATTCCTTGAATGAATTATTGGTGGTATCTGAGTAAAATTCCTGAAGGAAGTTATCTCCATAGTAATAGTAAACATCCCCATCCTTCGGGGTCTTCTGCAGAAGTGCTTTAAAGGCTGAGCTAGCATCGTCGAAACGTTCAGCTCTTGTAAGTTTGAAGGCAGCCTGAAGGTCTTGTGCATGAACCTTATAACTGCCGAATACGATTGTTAACAACCAGGCAATTCCTAACATCGATTTAAAAATCCTTGTCATAAATTATTCTCCTACGGTTTAGTGTTTCACTTCTATGAGTCGCACAGGCATGGAGGCAGGAACCATACCTGAATGTAAGACAATTAGCTGACCTTTTTCTCCTGCAATAAATGCTGATATACCATACGCCAGCCCCATATAGACTTGGCGGTTAATACAATAAACTTCACGTGTAAAAGGGTATGTTCCTTCTGCAATATAGGCAGGATGAGGTGTATAAAATTCACCCTTAGGATCACTGCTTCCTACAGCACTCACGGCAACAACTTTTATCCTGTTGAGGAAGGAATGAGAGATTGTATCATTTTTGTCGCTCACCCAGTTGACGCTGACAACGCCTATCGACCCTTTGTTGTTTTCGACAAAATTTATAACTTCGGAATTATTATGGACTGCGAAACAGACATTTGGTAATTTAGACAGATTGAATTTTTCACGGAAATAACGTGTGTTACAAGATTTATAATTATCAAAAACGATTTTAATATCATTTAGCTTTGATTTTGTATTTATTTCTTTCCATGTCTTTATCTTACCTTCAAAAATTCCTTTGACCTGGTCATATAATAACGTACTATCAGGATTTTCCTTGTTCGTTATTAATGCCACTGCATCGTATGCAATTTTTGTGGTTTTTGGATATATCTGTTTGGCGTTTAGTTGTGCTTCTTCATCCTGGGTAAGTTTCCTGCTAACCACAATCAGTGAAAGGGAATCTTTCAAGAAGGCATTGACGATATCGGCTTCCGATCTGCAGGCCGTATCGATCTTGGAATAGGGATACAAAGATTGAAAAGTATAGAGTTCAGCATCAATAAGAAGGCTATAAGAATCATCGATCCCAATTTTAAATTTTCCAGTCGTAGGGGAATCTGTATCTGTAGGTTTTATACCACCTCCACATCCAAACAGCAGGATAGTTCCACATATGATAAAAAAACCCGATAAACGGGAAATTATTGTCGTTTTCATTTTACTAAGAAATAATCCGCCAAAGCTAGTAGAAATTACCATTTATAAAACACAAAAATATTAAATTTATTTTACTCACCACCAAATTATTATGGTGATTTTTGTGGGATTTTAGGGTACAGGGACTTTTATTCCCCGCTAGTCTTCTTCCTTTTGCTCTCTATCTTTTGTGATTATCCTAGCCAACCGCCAGGCACCGTATAGAAACAGGAAGACAGCAAAGATGACCCTAACCTCCCTTGTCATTTCAATTCGATGACTTAAAAGTACAAAAAATCCTAAGAAAAACCACAATAATACAACAATATAGGATAATATTTTCCAGTATTTCGCCATGAGAAAATCTATTTTGTCACCATCCAATAAGGAAGATCCGGGTCGACTGCCCATTGGTTCCAATATGCCTGAGTAACAGGATGGCCATCTGGACGGAATAGTTTTTGCTCGTAAACCCGAATTATTGGATTAAAAACTAGATCAGTAACACCAAGAATCCAGGATTCGAGCTGGGTACCGTCTTTGGCTTTTTCTTTTTCCATTTTAATTTCAAAACCATTATGGATGAGAAGCTCTTTTAGAAAAAGGCAGCGGTTTTCATTCAGACCTGTTTCGATAATCGTACAGCGAACGTCCTCTAGTTCAGTAACATTATGTTTACCATTATTCAGTGCCATATAAGTTCAATCTTAGAATGCAAACTTACGAAAAAGTGGCAAAGTAACGAAGTGATAAAGAAAAAAGTGACAGAGTGACAAAGAGAGAAGTGTTAAGTTTTAAGTGTCAAGAAAAAAGTCAACAAACAACAAAAGTTGATTCTTAATTTACAAAAGTCAACCTATTTCGGGCAAGGACAACGGGACAAGTGCGAAGTTTAAAGTGCAAGATGTAAAAGATCGTAGTGACTCTGTGGGGTTCTGTATCTTCTCTTGAAGATTTACATTTAGTGGCTAGTAATCGGATTTAAAGCGAACCTTAAGCGAAGGAAAAACGAACAAAAGACGAACAAAGAACGAAGAAAGGATGAACAAAGGACGAAGGAAGAGCGAACCCCGGACGCAGGGACGATGCAGGCAGGCCGCAGGCAGAGTATCTATTTGATTGAAATACAGGTATATAAAACCCTCCTTGCGATAGGCTGAAATTTGTTGACTAAATAACCGATTGCTTTGTTTCTAATAAAGACCAAAGCTTAATTTAAGAATGAATTCATAGACAGGACTAGCAAAACCAACAATAATAATACCAGTAATACATATTGCAAGACCTATTTTTGTATATGCATCACTTTTAAAATATGCTATCGGCCTGTCACTGCGATTCAGGAACATTGCTTTCACAACGAGCAGGTAATAATAGAGTGAAATGATCGTATTGAGTACAGCTATAAACACCAGAATGTACATTCCCTGTTTTGCGGCGGAAGCGAAAAGGAAAAACTTTCCAAAAAATCCAGCGACCGGAGGAATGCCAGCCAGGGAAAATAATGCAAGCATCATGGTAAGGCTGAGCATTGGGTTGGTGCGGTAAAGACCGTCGTAATCGTCAATACTCTCTTTACCTGTTTTATTTGAAATGATGGCAGCGACTCCAAAGGCACCGAGGTTCGAGAAAATATAAATCAATATGAAATAGACTACTGTGGTCATTCCCAACTGACTTTGACCGATGATACCCAAGAGGATAAAACCTGCCTGAGCAATGGAAGAAAAGGCAAGGAACCTTTTAATATTCCGCTGACGCATAGCAAAGAGGTTGCCGAGGGTCATGGTCAGGATCGATATAATATAGATCACATCGCGCCACATCAGGGCAATTTTATTGAAAACGGTGTACAAAATAATCATGAAAATAAAAACTGCTGCACCTTTAGAAATTACTGACAAGTAAGAGGTTATGTTTATTGGTGCACCTTCGTAAACATCTGCAGCCCAAAGATGGAACGGAACGAGAGAGATCTTGAAAGCCATGCCTGCAAAGAAGAAGATAAAAGCCAGGATCTGCAGGGGTGCAGAATTGAATGCAGATGAAACTTCTGAAAAATAGACCGTACCGGTGGTACCATAAATCATAGAAAGACCATAAAGTAGAATTCCTGAGGACAATGCTGATGTAAAAATTAACTTAACGCCGGCTTCTGCAGATTTTTCTTTGAATCGTTCAAATGCTGCAAGTGTTGCAAGAGGGATGGTAGCCAATTCCAGGCCAAGGTAAAACATCAGAAAATCTCCGGAGGAGATCATATAATCCATCCCAATAAGTGTTGACAGCAAAATAATGTAGTATTCACCAATCTTTTCCTTCTGTTCTTCAAGTTTCAACCAGGAAACTGACTGGATAAAAATGATAAGAACTCCAATATTCAGAATGTTCTTCATTAAAAGAATAAGAGGAGAAGTTCCATACATTCCACCGAAAAGCACCCCGATAGGTCCAGGTATAAAACCGACAATAGTAACCAATGCCATCAGAATAATAGCAGGAAGAATAATCTTATTCTTCTTATCCTGTGGCAGAAAGATTTCGACAAGTAAAAGAATTACCGTGATAGCGACCAGCAGTAATTCGTGTCTCATTATAAACATTGGTCTATCTTTTATTAATACTATCTTGTTTATCAATATGTTAACCCTTCATCCCTCAATCCAATTACAGTCCGAGAAGAAGAATATTATTTCAATGGACCGGGCTTATCATTAATAACCTATGAATAATAGGAACCAGTCCTACGCTAATCATTTCAGATAACCACAAAGGCGCAAAACCGATAGCAGTTATCCCGAAGATCAGGACTCCTGTACTTAACCGTTCATACCACTTTGCATCGCCAAGATGCTCATGATGTTCATTATTAATTTTCCCAAGCAAAAGAATTCCAACAACACGGAGAATATAGACTGCTGTCACAACGATAGAAGAAACAACGATTATTGTAGCTACTCTATGAAATGTGTCAACATTTTGGAATGCTCCGACGAAAATGGTCATTTCGGCAACGAATCCGCTAAATCCCGGAAGACCCAGCGATGCAAGACCTGCGATCACATATGCTACTCCAAGGAAGGGAATGACTTTCATCAATCCACCCATTTCATTAATATAACGAGTATGTGTCCGACCGTAAATCATTCCAATCAGTGCGAAGAAAAGAGCTGTCATGATGCCATGTGAGATCATTTGCAAGACGGCGCCTGTCATTGCTGTCTGGTTAAACATCAAGATGGCAAATAAAACCATGCCGCAGTGACTGACTGAAGAATAGGCGTTGATATATTTAAGATCCTTCTGCCAGACAGCGCCAAGTGCGCCATAAATTACACTGATGGTAGTCAGAATTATAAATATCCAGGCCAACTGGTGCGCAGCATCCGGCAGTAAAAACACAGCTACACGGAAACAACCGTATCCACCAAGTTTCATCAGGACACCTGCATGAAGCATAGAGACTGCAGTTGGTGCAGAGGCATGACCATCAGGAGACCACGTGTGGAATGGGAACAAGGCCCCCAGCACTCCAAATCCAACGAAAAGGAACGGGAAAAAGAATTTCTGGACATCGACAGGGATATGAACTTTAGAAATATCGAGGATACTAAATGTAAGCTGACCACCTGAAGGATTGGAATGAAAATAGAGGCCTAACAGACCCACAAGGATCAAAGCAGATCCGCCCATCAACATCAGGGTTAGCTTCATTGCTGAATACTCACGAGGTCCACTCCCCCAGATACCGATCAAGAGGTACATTGGGATAACTGCAATCTCATAGAAAAGGAAAAGGGTAAACAGATCGAGTGAAATGAAAAAGCCAAAAACCCCGGTTGACAAAAGAATCAAGGAGATAAAAAATTCTTTATGTAATTCTTTTAATTCCCAGGAAGCAAATATCCCGGCAAAAATAACAATAGCAGTCAGTCCAATCATTGCTACTGAGACACCATCGGCCCCAATCAGATAGTGGATATTCAAGCTTGGGAACCATACCAGATCTTTGACAAACAGCATTTCAGCCGTATTTCCAGCTTTTCTTTCCAACAGGAACAGGATTATTAATGTTGCTGCATTTATCAGCTGCAATCCCATACCGATGGCAGCAGTCCATTTAACCTGCTTATGATCTTTGCAAAAGACTATCCCAATAATAGTAAGAACAGGAATAACAATAAATAAGGTCAGGATATCCATTCGTTCAACAATTTAGTTAGTCCATAAATATATGAATGCCAATGCCAAGGCGACAGCACTTGTCACAAAAACCCACGCATATTGCTGTAACTGCCCTGACTGGAATTTTTTAATCCTGGTGGACACTTCATTTGTCACATATGAAATGCCATTCATAGAACCATCGACGATGTGCCGATCGAACCAAGCAATAGGACGGGAAACATGATTAAAGATGATCTTTTTTGTGATAAAAAGATAAACTTCATCAATATAGAATTTTCGAAAGGCTGCCTTGTAAAAACCGCCCAACATATGTGAGATATTCTCAGGGATATTTGTTTCTTTCAAATAAAATAACATGGCAGTAAGAGCGCCCAGAACACCTACTAGTATTGCAGGTATTGCGACCGCTGGGTTAATGTGGGATACAAAGGGGATACCGTCGGAAGTCACGAACGATGAAAATGGCAGAAAACCGGCAAACATTGCACCCAAAGAGAGAAGCATCAATGGTATTGTCATGACCTTGGGAGCTTCGTGAGGTGTATGATGGTAGTGTGGTTCTTTACCCCAAAAGATTGAGAAGTAGAGGCGGAACATATAAAATGCGGTCAGTGCCGAGATTATCAATCCAAGGACATAGATAATGGTATTTTTTTCACGACTGGCAGCAAGAATTTCATCTTTGCTAAAGAAACCGGCCAAAGGAGGAATTCCAGCAATAGCAAGACAGGCGATCAGGAAAGTTAAATGGGTTATGGGAAGGTGTTTTCTCAATCCGCCCATATCGTTCATATAATTACTGTGGACTGCGTGTATTATTGCACCGGCACCGAGGAATAAGAGGGCTTTAAAGAATGCATGGGTAAACAAGTGAAACATAGATGCCATGAAACCAAGGCCAGCCTCAGCGCCATATCCCGATACTCCAAGAGCAAACATCATCATTCCGATCTGGGACATCGTTGAATAAGCCAGCACTCTCTTTATATCAAACTGAGTACATGCAATTACGGCTGCAAAGATTGAAGTAAAAGCCCCGACATACATTACTACATCCAAGGCAACGGGAGCCGAGAAATGAAAGATGGGGAACATACGGGCAACAAGGTAAACACCAGCAACAACCATTGTAGCAGCATGAATCAAAGCAGAAACCGGTGTTGGGCCTTCCATTGCATCGGGTAACCAGATGTGTAACGGGAACATTGCTGATTTACCTGCACCTCCCATGAAGACAAAAATCATTGACCAGGTCATTGTTGACAGGCCGAGAAACATGATTCCGCCACCCTGGGTAATTGCTGATCCATGGGGGTCAGTGAGGGTAATGAAATCGAATGTCCCGGTTGTAAATGACAGGATCAGGATGCCAATCAAGAAACCCAGATCAGCAAATCTGGTAACGATGAATGCTTTTTTAGAGGCGGCTACAGCGGTATCTTTTGTATAATAGAATCCGATGAGCAGATAAGAAGAGACCCCAACTAGTTCCCAGAAAATATACATCTGAAAAATATTTGTTGCAACCACGAGTCCCAGCATAGAGAAGCTGAAAAGTGAAAGAAAAGCAAAGAATCTTTCATATCCTTTTTCCCCTTTCATATAACCGATGCTATAAAGATGGACCATAAAAGACACGGTGGTGATCACAATAAGCATCATTACGGATATCGGGTCGAGAAGAACGCCAAGGTCAATGTGCAGCTTTTCAGTCAAATTCAACCAAACAGTGTTGTAGCCAATGATCTTCTGGAAAGCTTCTCCGGCCTTTGGTACCGCAAAAAAGTACTGATAAG
>JBEKQA010000057.1:9979-26810 GCA_049520195.1 Bacteroidales bacterium | reverse complement strand
CATAGCAATCCGGTACAGATTCCCGTCTGATGGTATCCCAAAATAGAATCCCGGGTTCAGCTGATTTCCATGCATTATGAATGATCTTGTTCCAGAGTTCACGTGCCTGGATTTTCTTTGTAACCTTGGGATCCTTTACTTCGATGGGAAATTGCTGTGTAAATTGTCCATCAGAGATCACAGCATTCATGAATTCATCTGTGATCTTAACTGAAATGTTTGCACCGGTCACCTTTCCTGCCTCCAACTTGGCATTTATAAAATGTTCTGCATCAGGATGTTGCACTGAAATGCTGAGCATTAAGGCACCACGACGACCTTCCTGGGCAACCTCACGCGTAGAATTGGAATACCGTTCCATGAATGGAACAATACCTGTCGATGTCAATGCACTATTCTTGACAAGACTATTTTTCGGACGGATATGTGACAAGTCGTGACCCACACCTCCTCTTCTCTTCATAAGCTGAACCTGCTCCTCATCAGTCTTCATGATTGCGCCATACGAATCTGAAGCTCCATCATTCCCTATCACAAAACAATTAGACAGAGAACCGATCTGAAAATTATTACCGATCCCGGCCATTGGGCTTCCCTGGGGAATAATATATTTAAAGTCATGAATAAGTTCGAAAATTTCATCCTCGCTCATTGGATTCGGATACTTTTTCTCAATTCGTGCAATCTCAAAAGCAATCCTGTGATGCATGTCATCAGGAGTGAGTTCAAACAATTGTCCTTCAGAATTCTTCAGGGCGTATTTATTAATCCATACATTGGCTGCCAGGGTATCCCCTTTAAAATAATCAGTTGATGCCTTCATCGACTCTTCTGTAGAATACACCGGTGGATTCCCGTTGGCCGGTTTTTTACGCTCTTTCGTTTCTTTACCTAGATTCTTCATTTCCGG
Organism: Bacteroidales bacterium; assembly: GCA_049520195.1. Lineage (GTDB taxonomy): Bacteria > Bacteroidota > Bacteroidia > Bacteroidales > FEN-979 > FEN-979. The sequence goes on along the minus strand of JBEKQA010000057.1, from coordinate 25,900 downwards.
TTCTTCAATCGTTACTTTAGGACGTATTCTCTTCGATAATACATCATTGTAATAATCCGTTTTTTTATCCTGATCAGCATTTATCATCGAGTCTTTTTCCATGTCATTCATCAATTATGAGATCATAAATCTTTATAAAACGTAAAATCAAATGTAAAATGATTGTAATAGTGAAGAAATTTCAAGGAGCAATTTACAACGAAGAATGCCTGCTTACCAATTATTTTATTAACATCTTATCCCCTTTAATATGTAATTGTTTGACTACAAAAATAATAGTGCCTGATAATTCATTTTTATTTAATAAAATGCAATCAGGCGTGATGAATCGGGTGATGAATCTTTGAGAGTCATTGTCATTGGCGGCTTTACGAATGCCATATTAATTTCTTCCCAAATCCTAATCGATTGTCCGTCATTTTGATTATGTCCGGTCTGATTCCCCATAGATATAAGGTCGAGAACCTGGCAATAGGAAATTTTTCAAGATACGCTTTCCTGGCTGATTTAAGATCAGACCCTTCGAGTTTGAACATACTACCGCTGAACTGTAATCCCCTTAGCTTACCAATCATTTTTGTTTCAAGCGCAATGGCTCCTGCGGTCAAAAAGTTTCCTGTCTCAATTACATCTCTGATGTGCCGGGTATCATCTTCTGAAGTGAAGATAAAAAGATTCCGTTCTTCATCATAAATATAGAAGCAGGTTGCACACCAGGGCTGATTTCCTCGGGTTACGGCAAGTGTAAAGATATGATGTTCGCGTAGGAGGGAAAGTATCCTTTTGTCGATAGATTTTTCCATATCAGAAGTCCGTGCTTAGTGAAAGATAGAAAATCGGCTTTTGAACTCTCCATTCTTCTACTCCCCATGCAAGATCTCCGCGGATAAAATACCCAAATAGCTTTGTTCTGAGACCTCCGCCAAAGCCTTCTACAAATGGTTCTTTCATGAGTTCAACTTTAATGTAGAGCGGTTTTTGGTCAATATAGCTTGTAAAGAGTTCGTTGCTTTCTGAATATGGATTCCAGCCAGTCCAGGCTGTTCCGGCATCACCAAAGGCAATTATTTGAAAATTATTCAGGAGTTCGGAACGAATAGGGCGATTGAAGAAATAACGAATTACAGGTAACCTTATTTCACTATTGAAAACAATGAAACTATTGCCATTACGGATATTTTGATCAAAACCACGCATATCTGTGGCAATGGTCTGAAAGATATAATTCTGGTTGTTCGCCACCGGAACCTGATTGTTAAAAGTTGGAAACAGCCAATTATCAACACCCCCCATATAATATAATAGCCTGTTTGTGCCAAAAGAAGTGCTACCGGCAAGACGCAATGCCAGAATCATACAGCGGTGTATCTTCTCATAATGCCGGAAATCAGCGCCTAAAACAAAAACATTGTTAGTTCCACCGTTAATCAACTGATAATATTCCCCGAAGATCTTGTACCTTGTCCCCTGATAAAGATTCAATCCCAGACTCCGGGTGTTATCGTAGGTAACTTCACCCTTCAGACTCCCCCAGTAATTATTAAGATCGGGAGTCTCTAAACTGGGCTGGTCTGTTGAAAGAGTCACGCCTCTGTCGTATCTTAGTGTTGCAGTACCTTTAATATTTAATACCGGAGTAAAAGGATAGGTAGCTATATAATAAAGCTCATTGATCCGGTGTCTAATCGTATATGAATTATCGCTTTCCTCAATCGACTGGCGATGAAAACTGATTTCGTGATGAAGACGGTGCTTGAGATTGGAATAGCTTAGTAAATATTCGTTATTAATCAGATCGAAATTTAACCTTACTCCACCGGTAATCCGATAATCTTCCATAAGATCTGTTATTCCAACCATAAATAAAGCATTCAGTCCTGGATTAATAAAAATAGGGTTCTGAGCTCCTGTATAAGGTTGATAAGCAGTATTTAAATAATTGAAATCAAGCTGCGTGACCATGTGGTCAATTGAATATTCCACATTGTAATTCAGTGGCCGTGAATTCCGGTACTTATTGGTTGTATCTTTTACCAGCCTAGGTGATAAATAGTTACCATATTTATTCTGTGATGTATCTATGAATGAACGGCGCAAAGTATCTCCTGCTGGGGGACCCATTCCCTGAGGAAATTCTTTTGTTCCCACTGATTTTGCTAATTCACTTATCCTGACTGTCGTAAAATGCTTTTTCACTACTGGGCTAAAGATTTCTTGTTTTTTACCAGTCGTATCTTTACCAGTCGATGGTTCGATAGACTGGAAAAGTCCCATTTTAAAATTTTCATAAAATGTGTTCTGTAGCTGCAAAGGCTTCACATATTTTGCTTCAATTCTGTCAGAAAAAACCAGTTCATTACGATTGTTAATGAAAGTCACATCACCAATGCGGGCTGCACCGATACTTATATCCTGCTCCAAAATATTTCTGGTATAATTTGTGATGGGGAATGATGTCGTGAAATATCGATAATGTGTTGAAGTGTCAATATAAGTTATCGTACTGTCGTATCGTGCTATATAGCGGTTGTAAATCCCATTCTGATCACTCAGGTAACAATAGAAATTATCATCATATTCCATAGGTTGAATTTCATCAACTCCAGGCGTCGTGGTTAACCTGCGCAAAACAGGCTTTTTAGACTCATAGTTATAAATAAAGATACCATGCTCAGGATGAATGTCTTTTGGTGACACAATGGGATCAAAACGAAGGGTATCATTATCACGGGTTGAACTAAATATGATTTCTTTTGAATGGTTTATAAAACGCGGATTGAGATCATCATAAACGTCTTTGGTGATCTGTTCATAAGATCCGGCTATGATGTTGTAAACATAAATATCCGATTGCCCTTTCCGCACAGCCGAGAAAACTAGTTTGCTGCCATCATCAGAATAGGAGAAATCAAGTATCTTTTGAAAATCATGAAGTATCTGTAAATCAAAAGTTTTCTCTTTGAGGGAATAGAAATAAAGGTAGTCTTCTCCTTTTTTTTCAGTGATGATTGCAAGCACATCACCTGTTGGATGCCATGAAAGAATGGGAAATGAAAAATCCGGTCTGTCTGAAAGACGATAACCTCCTTTATAGATTTTACGGGTCTTCTTTGTTTCAAAGTCGTATAGGTACACCTTGTATATTCCGAGATAGTGAACACAATATGTAGCATATTTCCCATCAGGACTTGTCTTTAACTGACGGTAAACTTTATCAGGTTTTGTCTTTTTTATGAGTTTTTCACCAGCCGGATCGGTACGTGTGAGATCCTCTCCTTTGTAAACCCCTTTATAAAAACTGAGCCAATTATTGATCAGATCTTTGAATGATATTCCCAGAACATATGAAAACCCTTTTTCGACATTTCTGTTAAGCCGGGCTATATAAACAATATTTGGGATCGAAGATTCACCGTATTTTATTGAGATATAATTCCAGAGAGAGTGTCCGGCATAAGCTGCCTCCGTTCCCATAAGGTGATTAAACTTTTCATACTTTTTATTCAAAATGGCATCTCGTACAAGATTATCCATCTCCGGGTTCCATCTTTCCGAGATATAAGAGATCAATCCATTCATGTACCATTCAGGCATGGTAAAGATTGCATTGTTCTTGATCTGGGCTCCAATCCCCGAACCATATATCATCTCGTTGAGAATGACTGTTGCAATTCCGGCTCTTATCTGTCGTTCAAAGTGATCATAATTCCCGTCAAAATAAATCATCACCTTTCCGCCAATAATCTTAGTAACTCCACCAGTGTTATAGCTCTCTTCCTGTAATTCCAGACCTATATTGCTCTGTTTCAAATCAGTCAGATTGTTAAAAATGATAAACTGAACCTTCTCCTCAAGGGTAGACTGAAGCTCGGTTTCAATTTCCTTGATGTGATTGTCTGCGTATTCAGCTGCATACATGGCTAATTCTCTGCCATTGAGGTAGTAATAAGTATCAAATTTCTCGAATCTGAAATAACCCCATAAAAAGTTTTTGTACTGAACCCTGTTTTTCCCGAAAGTCAGTTGCGATCCATTGTAAAACTGTCCCTTGACTGAACTGGGAATAAATGCTGAAACAAGGAAAATAATGAAAATAACCCCTACCAGAAATGCACGCATTCCAAACCGTTCCTCAGTATTCATGGTTGTATAAACATTGGGGTTAAAAGGAACGGCTAAGATAAGATTATTTTAAATGTCGTAGCACTTTGTTCAATTTTCGTACCTTTGCAAAGCTTGATAAATCAATATCTATAAACGTTTTAGAATGATAAGTATACAAAAATTTATTTTTAATACATTTCAGGTTAATACTTATTTATTAATAGAGGATTCAGGGGAATGCGTGGTTGTCGATGCCGCCTGCTACGACAGTGGTGAGGAACAGAAATTAAAGGATTTTATTGTGAAGAACAACCTTAAAGTGATCAGGAATTTAAATACCCATTGTCATATAGACCATATTCTTGGAAACAGATTCATAGCAGAAACATTCGGGGTTTATCCGGAATATCATGAATCCTCTCTCCCTTTCCTGCTCGCAGCAGGAGAAATTGGAAGATCATTCGGCTTTAAGATTAAAGAAATGCCTGCCCCCGCCGGTTTTCTGAAAGATAATGAGAAGCTCCATTTCGGAAATTCCACCCTACAGGTATTTTATACTCCGGGACATGCCGACGGCAGCGTTTGCTTTTATTGTAAAGAACAAGGTTTCGTGATTACAGGAGATGTTCTTTTCCGGGATACTATTGGCAGAACTGATATGATAACTGGCGACTTTGATCTGTTAATGAAGAGTATCCGGGAAAAATTATTTACTTTACCCGATAATACTGTGGTTTATGCGGGTCATGGCCTGGAGACAAGCCTTGGGTATGAAAAATTGAATAATCCATTTATCCGTTGAAGAAGATCCTGATTATCCGCTTTAGTTCAATTGGAGACCTTGTCTTGACAACCCCAGTCATTCGTTGCTTGAAAACACAATTAGGTGATGTTGAGATTCATTATCTGACGAAAAACCAGAATCATCAACTGTTGAGGGAAAATCCATATCTCACAAAGATCTGGCTATATGAAAGAAACTTTCATGATCTTCTGCCCCTTCTTAAAAAAGAGAAATTTGATTATATCGTCGATCTGCATAAAAATCTTCGAAGTCAATATGTTCTTTCCCATCTTCGGAAACCTTTCAGCACATTTCAAAAGCTGAATTTTAAAAAGTGGATGATCGTCAATCTAAAAATTGATATTCTTCCACGGATTCATATTGTCGAGCGTTATCTGAATTCGGTGAAAGGTCTTGGTATCCGGAATGACAATAAAGGCCTTGACTATTTTATTTCCCCCGATGAAGAGATTGATTTGTCTTCTTTTCCGGAGCAATTCAGACAAGGATACATTGCCATTGTCATAGGAGGAAAACACGTGACAAAAATTCTTCCTGAAGATAAAGTGGCCGAATTTTGCAATCATATTTTACAGCCTGTCATTTTATTGGGTGGAAAAGAAGATGAAGAAAGAGGAAGTAGAATTGCTCAGCTAGTCGGTCCTTCTGTGTTTAACGCATGTGGCCATTTTTCAGTCAACCAGGGTGCATCTCTGATCCGGCAGGCCCGGAAAGTTATAACAAATGATACAGGTTTTATGCATATTGCTGCTGCATATGGAAAAACGATTCTTTCTGTCTGGGGAAATACTATTCCGGAATTCGGCATGTATCCTTATCTGGTTGGAAAAGAAAATGCTGTTTCGGCAATTTTTGAAGTAAAAGACCTTTCTTGCCGGCCCTGTTCTAAGATAGGATTTGAAAAATGTCCGAAAGGTCATTTCCGCTGCATGAAGGATCAGGATATTAATGCAATGGTTAGTTTCATTAATCACTAGAAGATTCATGAATTTTATTGATACACACACCCATCTCTTTGCAGAAGAGTTTGATACCGACCGCGAAATAGTAATACAGAATGCCATTAACAATAGTGTGACTAAGCTTCTTCTACCTGCTATCGATAGAAACTATTACGAAAGAATGATGTCGTTGTCCGATTCCAGCCAATATTGTTATCCGATGATCGGCTTGCACCCCACTTCTGTGAAAGAAAATTTCTCTGTGGAACTTGAATTTGTTAAAGAATCGCTGGAAAAAGATCGTGGCATGTTTTTTGGGATTGGGGAAATCGGAATTGACCTTTACTGGGATAAAACTTATGAAATTGAACAGACAAAAGCATTTGATTATCAGCTTGATCTGGCTGTTAAATACCACTTGCCCGTTTCAATCCATACCCGGAATTCTTTCGAAATCGCACTTGAACTTATACGGAAGAAAAACAATCCCGGTCTGAAAGGTGTATTTCATTGCTTCAGCGGGTCAGTTGAACAGGCGCACGAGGTTATCAGCCTTGGGTTTATGTTGGGAATAGGTGGCATCGTGACCTATAAGAATTCAGGATTACAGAAAGTTGTTGATACAATTTCACTCAACCATCTTGTCCTGGAAACCGATTCACCATGGCTGTCTCCCGTTCCTCACCGTGGCCAACGCAATGAAAGTGCATATATCCCGTTTATTGCCGGGAAAATAGCCGAAATAAAAAACATTCCACTCATTGAAGTTGCTGAAGTAACCACCAAAAATGCTTTAACTTTGTTTAATCTGGAATCTTAATACTGATCCAATATCCATAAAAATGAGAGACCATATTTCAATTTTGATCATATATACCGGGGGGACTATTGGAATGGTGCAAGACCCAAAAACAGGTGTGCTAAAACCATTAACATTAAAGAATTTGTACCACTACCTGCCGGTTCTTGAGAATTTCACTTTCACATTTCAATTCCATACCTTCAATCCATTGCTCGATTCTTCAAATATGAGTCCTGCGTTCTGGATTAAGCTGGCTAACGTGATTGAGGAAAATTATGAATGCTTTGATGGCTTTGTTATTCTGCATGGTTCTGATACTATGTCTTATACGGCATCGGCCCTTAGCTTTATGCTTGAGAACCTCAACAAGCCCGTTATTTTTACCGGCTCACAGCTTCCCCTGGGAAGAGTACGTACCGATGGACGGGAAAATTTCGTCAACTCTATTGAAATCGCGGCAGCCAGTGAACAGGAAACACCTTTGGTTCCGGAAGTTGCAATTTGTTTTGAAAATAATCTCTTCCGCGGTAACAGAACAACTAAATTCAATTCCGAACATTTTGGTGCATTCGTCTCAGGTAATTATCCTGTACTTGCTGAAATAGGGGTCTATATACGTTACCATGGAGATTTGATTTTAAAGCCTAATTTCAAAAAACTTAAAGTTCATAAAGAGCTGGACGATAATATCGCCATCCTGAAATTGTTTCCCGGAATTAATGAGAACCTCGTCAGGAATACATTGGCAACCCCCGGACTGAAAGCAGTGATTCTGGAAACATTTGGAGCCGGTAATGCTCCGACTGCATCTTGGTTCCTGACCTTGTTGAGACAGGCAATTGATAAAGGGATCATTATTTTTAACGTTACACAATGCAAAGGTGGCGCAGTTGAAATTGGGAAATATGAAACCAGTATCGAATTGGGGAAAATCGGTGTAATAAGCGGATACGACATCACAACTGAATCTGCCGTCACTAAATTAATGTATCTTCTGGGTTCAGGATTCTCAAAAGAAGATGTAGAGCGGTTTCTCCAAGTCCCTCTACGCGGTGAGATGACCGTTTGAAAAATCATAATTTTTAATACCTTTGCAGCCGCATTAATTGGAGAGATGGCCGAGTTGGTCTAAGGCGCACGCCTGGAAAGTGTGTAATCGCCAAAAGCGGTTCATGGGTTCGAATCCCATTCTCTCCGCATAAAACCTCCGGATACCTTCCATATATAAGGTATTTCGGAGTTTTTTTACAATGTTTTTGTGCTGAGAAATGTTTCGATGACATTATCGGTATGTTTATTTTTTATAGATCCAGAAGGTAATTTGCCTTGATCCATCAAAAACAACCATGTTAATAAGAGCTTTTGAAGCAATTACATACCATTTCCGGCTGATAGAGTGATCTCTTTTATCAGGAACAAGGTTTAAGGTAAGATCCCCGATTATTAAAACATCCCTTGCCATTTGTACATTATGCCACAGATCAGTAAAGCATACAAGAGCCCCGGTAGATCCGATATAGGCAGGTCCTTCTGAAGGATTACAATCTTTGTATTTTCTCGTCCACGACTGTCCTGGATTGCAGTAACTGTCCTTCGCATGTGGGAATACTGATTTAAAATCATTGTAGTCATGATCAAGCGTCTGCATAGTTCCGTCTGCCATTCCGGCAAGGAAGATGGTTCCAAGTCCTGCTAAAAATTTGGGTGAGTAGATTTGAAGAAAAAGACACTTCTTCTTTTCCTTTGGTGGTGAAGGCAATCCTAAGTTTATTGTCTGACCCATCACTCCTGAAGCCAGAAGCATGATGACAATTATCCAGAATCCTTTATGTACAACTGCTTTCATCTCTTTTTACTTCTGGTCACATACAATTATCAGAAACTTTTTCTGATGTCCTTGTCTGCTGACCAGTCGGCCTACACAAATGAACTCAAACTGTATCTTGTGATAGTTGTCTTTCGTTCATTTATGTAAGCCGGTCAGTCCCTGTTTGGAATAATCCGCTTATCTATAGCTAAGCGTAATATGTAGCTTTGTAAAAATATAAAGATTAAGTGCCCTAAAGCCGGTTGTTAAATAAACGCCCCGTTTAACTAAATGAAACGGCAATAATTCTGTATGAATGGGAATTTATGACATTATATGTTCAACACTAAAGGGGTTCTTCATGTCGAAATCTCAAAGAGTATTTGTCGTTAATTCATTTTCGTTGTTCTTTCATTCAACGGCTTTCTCATTGACCCATATCTAATATTATTGGCTTTCTTTGTTCAGGATTTCTTTAATGTCCCTGCGAGGTTTCTCCGTGTTGTCTGCGACATAACCAAGGCGTTCCTTTAATCAACCTTATTCCATCCTTCGGCCATCAAAAATCCGATCCTGAAATACCATTTTGATACCTCCGGATACAAGAAATCATAAGATTTTTGGATGATTCTAGGCTAAAATATGACAACTGGGCATACCTCTCCCCAGCCCGGTTTTAGACTTTATTTCATAAATAGATTGGAATTTATGCTGTTAAGGCAGCTCGCATTATTGCTCTAGCCCCCACCAAGCACACGAAAGGTCTGTATATTATTGCCTGGGGAATCGGTCACCCTGACAACCACCTTGCCCCCTTTCCACTCAGGATTTGGCTCCATGGTCTTGTAAATCCATTCGCCACTGCCACTATATGGGTACTCAACTGCCATACCACTCTCTACCAGAAGCCCTGCTGCATTTAAGATCATCACAATGACTCCGGCTACTCTATAATTGTCACTCGCATCGACACGGATAAGGTTACCTTCCTCGCCCTTGTAATTCTCGACATCAATCTCATTTATTATGGGTTTAACCATGTAATCCGCTACAGCCATATTGAACTTGTGCTGTCCGGCCCTGGCCTTGTTCTGATAATATTTCTCCTTCTCCGGATCTTCAAATGCCTTTCGTGCATAGGCCATTCCATCCCTGAATCGCATCCTGTTGGCTTCTTGCGCCGGGCTCCATTTGATCTTGCTGTAATCAGGAGCTTTGGAGCTAATCGACAGACGCCCTACTACCCTATAGATTATATCCCCAAACCGGCCCCGCTGAAACCGGGTGATTATATTGTCATTAACAATGGCCATTAATACCTCCTTATTTATTGTATCTACAAATATAAAACAAATAATGATAGGTTAATATTATTATACTAAAAATTTATTAACACATCATTTTTCTTTATGGTAAAAAACATCTGCAATACGATTTCCTGGTAATTAGTTTTTAAACTCTGAAAGTATGAGGCCTTTTAGAATTGTTTTATAGAGTAAACGGGAAATTGAGGTTCAGTCATCCCCGGAGAAGTTTTATAATCCTTGATCTTCAATCAATTCAAGGGAATCGGATGGTACAGGTTCAGCTTTCTTTAATAGCACTTTCGCCGGACCTTTTAAAGTAATATCAGGGTCAAATTTATCAAACTCATCCTGGCTTATCTGTCCCTTATTCAGCATCTTAGTGGAAAGCAAGTGGGAAAAATCCTTCTCAGATTGTTTCAAATGCCCGTTTTCATCAAATGAGTACATAAACCATTTTGGTTTGGGAATGATGGATGCCAGAAATATCGATTCCGATAGGTCTAATTTCGAAGCATCTTTATTGAAATAGAAATGTGCCGCTTCATTAGCCCCGTAAATATGAGGCCCTAATTCTATGATATTAAGATAAACCTCAAACATCCTTTCTTTAGGACAAAGCTCCTCGTTTTCAATTAACCATACCAATAGGATCTCTTCCAGCTTCCTGGAAATGGTTTTATTCCGGTTCAGAAAAACATTTTTTACGAGTTGCATCGTGATGGTGCTTCCTCCTCTGGCAAACCGTCGCTCTTTTATATTTTGTATGATGGATTCTCGGAATGCATCCGGAATAAATCCCCTGTGCTGGTAAAAACCGGGGTCTTCAGAATTCAACACCGATATCTGCAGAGATTGTGAAATTTTATTCAGGAATCTGAAGTTCGGGTTCTCAGGACCTACAGTAAATGTTCTGTACGGAACCCCCTTCTCATAGGCAGTGTATTCAAAAGGACTATTCAGTTTCGTAAGCCCGGCATTTCCATAAGACTGCACGCTGAACCGGTTTCGCTTTAGTTCTGAACTAAATCGTAAGGAATCGGGTTGTGATAGATCAACAAAGAAATCAAAATTAAAAGAAAGATTTCCAGTGACTTTTGTACCCTGTAATGTCGAGAACAATTCCTCTGGCAATGAGGAAAACAACTCTTCTGCAGGAAAATTGGGTTTCCTGATTGAGAATGTGATCTGTTTCGTGGGTTTCGGACGATATCGTATGTAGGGATGAAAGCTCAAACGGTTAAAAATCACCTGTGTTGTACTATCCATCTCAAGAAAATTTGCCCCGACATTGACCGTATATTCCATCCCCAATCTGTCAAATTCTACCTTCCTTGGTGAGATCCTCTCTTGTTGAATTTCAAGTCCTCTGAAAGTTGTAATTCCACCATAGTGATAAAGCTCATCTCCCTTATCTATTTCCCACAAATTGAAAGTCAGCGTATCAAACGCTACAATTGCCTTATAGCTGAATCCGATGAAAGGCACAAACAGCTTTTCATGAGCTGCTGAATAAAGCCGGAAACCGGCACTGTGATTGTTCTTGTCAAGATTCCCCGCGATGATCCAATTCTTCACCGAATCAGCTTCCGTCACCCTGACCTGGGAATGAAATGCATTATGTTCGATCACGAATTGGTTTGATTGAAAAGAGACCTTATGGCCGTTTTTCTGGTAAGAAATTGTCAAATTCTTAACTTCCAGTGAAGATGGAATCTTATCAAAAAATGCAGAGGATATTCTGGTCAGAGTCGCTGCGAAATTCCTTCTGTTTAATGAGTCTGCTTCGTCTTCTGATTTCTTTCTCTTTAGCAGGAATTGAAAGTTATCGATCGAATCAACCTGAACCAGGTTGAAACAGGTTTTATTCATCATCAGGTTTCGAACCACAACCCGGCCAAATATCATTTTCCAGAAATCCAGCGTGCCATAAGCTGTATCTATGGTCAGAAGTGTATCTCCTTTCTCCGGTTTTAAAGTTATTCTCGTGAACTCAAGGGTGCTGATTTTGGTTATTCTTGCCTTTTCAACTTTTAGACTGGCATGATAATCTTCATTGAACTGTTGGATCTTCCGGTCCATGTAGTATAAAAACACCTTATTCCTGAGAATGAAGGAAATTATAAGCAACCCTGCCACTACGAATAAGGTGTAGATCAGTATTTTTTTCAATCTCTCTCGATTCATAGCATAATTTCCTGGGTTTTTCTTTTATTGATAATAAAAAGACGGTATAACAGGAACCCGGTCAGGACCAGGCTTAAGATGATCAGGAATATATTATCTGTAGATCCGAAATTCTCATAATTAGCATGGATAGTGCCTCTGTTGGAAAGGTAAGATAAGATGACCGCCGTTCCATTATTGATAAAGTGTGCAAAGACCGGCGCCCAGAGTGTCCCGGTCCAAAAGTAAAGATATCCGAACATCACACCCAGCATCATCCTGGGAAGCAGCCCATAAAACTGAAAATGGATAGCGCCAAAGATAAACGCTGTAACGAAAATAGCAACATGGATGTTCTTGAACCATTCTCCCAGCAACCTTTGCAGTAACCCGCGAAACATCATCTCTTCACCCAGGGCTGGTATGATGGCAATCATCAGCATATTTACCAAAAATCCACCTGCCGAATGAACATCCAGGAATTTCGTCGTGATCTGAGCTGCCTCCTCTTCCGTATCTTTCATCCATTTCTCTAATCCCCCAAAAGCAGATGGAAGTTTCATCATCTCATTCAGCGAAACCAGTTCGCTGATAAATGGAGCACTGACCATCATCAGGAAGAAGATGATCAGAAAAGCCCTTCCTGAAGGAATTTTATTCATTCCGAAATATCCTGTTGCACTCTTCTCAAATAAAGCTCCCGCAATAAATGCAGGAACAATGAAAAGAAATACCGACTGAATGATCTGCAATTCTTTCAAGATAAAAACCGAAGAAGGATTATTTGGATCGGTAAGAAGCAGGGTGGCTTTTGTCAGGTCTGCATGATATTGTATCATGATTAGTAATAATCCGCCAAATACAGCGATTATTAACCCAATGATGACCAGCATGAGAACGAATAGTATCTTGTTAAAAGGAGTAAGATATGATAACCATGCTTTTTTCATGAGTACCTTCGAATTCATTAATTTTGCTGCAAAAGTACTTCTTTTTGGTAAAGATAGATAACATAGAACTCGGTGAATGTCCTCTCATCATGGCACCCATGGAAGATATCACGGATATGCCTTTCAGGTCGTTGTGTAAAGAATTTGGCGCCGATCTTCTCATTACTGAATTTATTTCATCAGAAGCCCTGATACGTGAAGCCGGCAAGAGCACAATTAAAATGAAATTTGGTGAAGATGAACGTCCTGTCGGGATTCAGATTTTTGGCGATTCTATTGAAAGCATGAGAAGAGCTGCAATCATTGCAGAATCCTTTCAGCCCGATTTCATAGACCTTAATTTTGGATGCCCCGTCAAGAAAGTCGTTGTCAAAGGAGGTGGGGCTGCCTTGCTAACCGATCTTCCAAAAATGACCGCCATGACAGATGCCGTGGTCAGGGCAGTAAAAATACCGGTCACAGCTAAAACCCGGCTGGGGTGGGACGACTCTAACCGTAATATCATGGAGATTGCAGAACAACTGCAGGATGCAGGGATAAAAGCCATAAGTATCCACGGCCGTACACGTGCCCAGCTATACGGTGGCCAGGCCGACTGGACACTCATCGGAAAAGTGAAAGAAAATCCCCGGATTTCTATCCCCGTTTTTGGCAATGGTGACATCACAGGCGCCGTAATTGCAAAAGAAATGAAAGACCGCTATGGCGCCGATGGACTCATGATTGGAAGGGCGGCCGTTGGAAATCCCTGGATATTCCGGGAATGTAAGGCCTACCTTACTACAGGGGAATTAATCCCGCCCCCTTCCCTTGAGGAACGGATAAAGGTTCTGAGAATACACCTCACCCGGTCATTGGAATATAAAGGAGAAATAAGAACAGTCCTGGAAATGAGAAAGTTTTATACCGGGTACTTTAGGGGTTTACCCGATTTTAAAAAGCACAGAATGAGGTTGATGACTTTGGATAAAATAACCGATGTACTCGAGCTGATTGATACAATCATAGGTAGCTAAAGCCTTCCTGTTCAGAACTTTTGCTCGATCAATTCCCTTAAACGGATAAAGGCTGAAGATTCGCTTTCCCATAAATTCTTCAGTCTCAGAAGATCCAGATATTCAAGAGCCTGTTTCAATTCAGAAAATCCATTCAAAGTTTCAATGGTAATATTATATTCTCTGAGGTTACCATCAAACAACTCATTGATAAAAAGAAATTTCTCATTGATCGAGATAGAAGTTTTCAGCTCCTTGTTTGGGGATGAATGTTTCTCGTTTGCAAAACTTTTCTGACGAGCCTCCTGTAATTTTTCAGCAAACCCATTACTCTCAGTGGAAAAGAGATCGATTTCTGATTCGTCTTTATCCGGTGTGTGATGCTCTTTCTTTGTAGTCACTTGTGATTCAGGATCGATTCTTATCTTAATAGTAGGTTGTGATACTGGTTTTATTTCCTGTATCGGGGTCTGAACCTTATAATCTTCTGCAGGTCTGACGGGTTTCATTTCCGGCTTTTCAGTTTGAGGAACAACATATTGCCTCAGAGGATCATTCTCCCGGTTCAGCATATGAAGGCTCTCATAAAGTTTCCGGATATTCTCCATGATGATGTCAAATTCAATTTGGGGGATCTTGTCTTCATAAGCCTTGATCGCTTCAAACTGTTCTGCAATAGCTTCCAATAGCCATTGGATCTCTTCCCTGAGAATGTTTTTGTTCAATTGATTCATAATGAGATCTTCAATTCTGAATTTTCTTACTTTTGTGATGAAATAAGCCATAAAGATAAATAACTTTTCCTCGGTATACATGCTTATAGAAAAAAACATTCCTTCACGTGCCGGATGGATCGAAGTGATTACCGGATCAATGTTCTCAGGAAAGACCGAAGAGCTTATCCGCCGCCTCAACAGGGCAAAAATTGCAAAACAGAAAGTGGAGATCTTTAAACCCGCCATGGATGATCGTTTCAGTGAAATCCGGATTGTAACCCACGATGAACATGCCATCCTTTCTTCTCCGGTTCAGTCAGCATCACAGATCGTGCTTTTGCTCAATGATGTGAACGTCGTAGGGATCGACGAAGCCCAATTCTTTGACACGGAACTTGTATCCATATGCAATACCATGGCCAACAATGGAATAAGGGTTATTGTAGCCGGACTTGACATGGATTATTCAGGGATGCCATTCGGTCCTATGCCAAATCTCATCGCCATTGCGGATGATGTCACAAAACTGCATGCCATTTGCATGGATTGCGGCGATCTGGCACATTATTCATTCCGTATCACCAAAGATGAGCGTCAGGTCTTGATCGGAGAAAAGGAAGCTTATGTGCCACTCTGTAGAAAATGCTTCCTGGAAAGACATAAAAACACGCCTTTTCACTAATTCCCGATAAAATATTTCATTACATTTGTCCCCATTTAACAATTTAATTTTTTTACTATGAAAAAAATCACATTTCTATCCTTTATTCTTCTTATTATGATAAATGTAGCAAGTAGCGGTCAGGGTACTGCAACCACCCAGAAACAATTAAAATTCGTGATCCACACCGAATTTGGAGACATGAAAGGCATCCTTTATAATGAAACCCCAAAACATCGTGACAATTTCGTGAAGCTGGCAAAGGCAGGTTTTTATGATGGTTTGCTTTTTCACCGTGTGATCATGGGATTCATGATCCAGGGTGGGGATCCTACTTCAAAAAATGCTAAGGCTGGTCAGAGACTTGGTGGAGGTGACCCCGGGTACACAATTCCGGCTGAATTCAATCCCGCCCTGAAACACAAAAGAGGTGCACTTGCAGCAGCCCGCACTGGAGATGAGGTAAATCCCACAAAAGCTTCTTCCGGCTCACAATTTTATATCGTGCAGCCTGAAAAAGGCACACATTTCCTTGACATGAATTATACTGTCTTTGGCGAGATTACTGACGGTTTTGATGTTATAGATAAAATAGCTTCCGCACCGAAAGACGCAAGCGACCGCCCATTGAAGGATATTAAAATGACAGTGAAGATCGTTGACTAAAGTT
>JBEKQA010000057.1:0-9967 GCA_049520195.1 Bacteroidales bacterium | reverse complement strand
ACAAGATTAAAGCTTTATTCCGGGAAGTTCAGGATTCTCTCATATTAACCAGTGAGGATCTTGAACAGTTCCGGATCCATTATCTTGGCCGCAAAGGAATACTTGCAGGTCTCTTTGAAGAATTTAAAACCCTTCCTACCGATCAAAAGAAGGAAACTGGCCAAATTCTTAATGACCTGAAGATTGCCATTCAGGAAAAAATCGATGCTTCTACACAGAAATTTGAAGCTCCGGAAGAATCCTCCATACCTCATCTCGACCTTACCCGTCCTGTCAACTATATGGAACCCGGAGCCAGACATCCTCTCTCAATCGTCCGCAACAAGATCATAGAGATCTTTTCCCGAATCGGCTATACAGTTGCAGAAGACCGTGAGATCGAAGATGACTGGCATAATTTTACTGCTCTGAACTTTCCCGAAGAGCATCCCGCCCGTGATATGCAGGATACCTTTTTTATTGAAAAGAATCCTGACATTGCCTTACGTACGCACACATCTTCAGTGCAGATCCGCACAATGGAAAAGAATAAGCCGCCTATTCGTAGTATCTTCCCCGGGAGGGTATTCCGGAATGAAGTAATATCTGCCAGGGCCCATTGTATTTTCCACCAGGTTGAAGGTCTTTATGTGGATAAAGATGTCTCCTTCCGGGATCTAAAGCAAACTTTGCTCTATTTTGCGAAAGAGATGTTTGGCGAAAATACAAAGATCCGCTTGCGGCCATCTTATTTCCCGTTCACAGAGCCTTCTGGGGAGATGGATGTTTCCTGTAATATCTGTGGTGGAAAAGGATGTAATATCTGTAAATATACTGGATGGGTTGAAATTCTGGGTTGCGGCATGGTCGATCCTGCTGTCCTCGAAAATTGCAATATCGACAGCGATATTTATACTGGATTTGCCTTCGGAATGGGTATCGAAAGAATCGCTATTTTGAAATACCAGATCAAAGACATCCGTCTGTTCTTCGAAAATGACCTCCGCTTCCTTGGTCAGTTCAAAGGAATATTTTGATTCTCAAAAATCTTCTTCATTTAAAATCGGTTTCTCCTGAATAATCTGAAAAGAAGAAGGAAACCGAACATGCCTGCAAGGAAAAAAATGATGATTCCGATCCACCTGATGTTTGCCCATTGGGAAATGATCGAGGCGCCAATGATCAATGAAGCTGTCACAATAGCAATGGATACCCGGTTGCTTGCATGGTCGATCTGCTCAGTCAAAGGTTCAAATCCCTTTAATTCTATCATCGTCTTGAACCGCCCTTCCTTGACCTTATGAATGATCTCATTTAGATCTGAAGGCAGTTCCATGACCAGTTTATAGTATTCCCTGATGGATTCAAATACTTCTTCAGCCAATCTCTTAGGACTATACTGTTGTTTGATCAGTTCAACGGCATAAGGTTTCATCTCAGCTGCAAAATCAATTTCAGGATAAAGTGTAACTGCCACCCTTTCAATGGTTATAAGCGCTTTGACGAGAAGGTAAATACTTGGAGGAATTCGTAACCCATATCCTACAATGATATCAATGGATTCATTCATAACCTTCCCAAAGTCCATTTCATCAATTGACAGGTATTTATAATGGGCAAACATATCGGCAATCTGGAATTCAAGGTCCTTGAATCTCCTGAAATTCCTTTTCCCTGAAAGTAAAAGCAATGCCTCCGTGAGTTCATGAGCATCACGTTTGATATATCCCAGTAAATATTTCCCGAGAAAGTGCAAGTGCTCAGGCCTGACCGTCCCCATCATACCATAATCGATGAAGGAAATAAGGTGCTTGTCTTTTATAAAAATATTACCCGGATGAGGATCAGCATGGAAAAAGCCATGCGTAAATATCTGCTCGAAAACCAAACGTAATGCCTTTCTTGCTAGCTCAACCGGATCGCTGCCTGAGGATAGCAAAGTATCCAGTTCACTGACTTTCACACCTTCTATGAATTCTTCAACAAGGATATTTTCGGTTGTGAACTCCAGGAATACCTTCGGAACATAAATATCCGGATCCCCTTCAAAACAATGACTGAATCTAATAACATTCGCAGCTTCATGCCGAAAATCCAGTTCTTTGTTTATGGTTTTACCGAATTCTTCAACCAGGCCCGTAACGTTGATAGCTTCCATTTCGGGGTTATTCTTTACTGACCTTGCTGCAAAATAGCGCATCAGGCTTAGGTCCAGGTTGATCTTTTTATCGATTCCGGGACGCCGCACTTTAACACATACCATCTCCCCGTTAAGCAAAGTTGCACGGTAAGTCTGCGCTACTGAGGCTGACGCCAGACGTCGGTTATCAAATTCCCTGAATAATTCTGAAACCGGATGCCCAAGGCTTCTTTCAATTTCGGCTATTGCTTCTTCGTCAGGCATAGGGACTGCCTCATCCTGCAGTTTCCTGAATTCAGCCCGGAGTGCTTCAGGAACGACATCGGGACGGTCTGCAAGAAGCTGACCAAATTTGATAAATGTCGGACCCAATTCCTCAACAGCCATCCGGATCCGCTCCCATTTCGTGTATTTCTCGATCCTTGCAAGCCGTTTTTTAGAAACAAGCAATTTACCCAGACCATTCTTTGTAACCCAATCATTAAAGCCGTATTTAAAGGCTACTGCAATAATCTCTCTGGCACGTCCTAATTCATTGACCGTAGTCCCTAACTTCAAAACATTCACAGTATTTCGGGTTTAATCATTAACAAATATCACCAATTCCTGTGTCAGATCAGGCTTGACGAACTTTCATATGATCCTGATCGTTAAGAAAAGTGAAAATTTTACCTGATAGGCTTTTTAGGTGTTACTCTTTTCGTCGGTTTTACTTTTATCACCTCCTTTACAGGTTGTCTCCCTTTTGTTTCCAATTTCTTGATTCTGGCTTCTAAAGCCTTGTAATCCTCCATAGTAACAAGGTTCATTTTTGCAATCGTAGTTTTCTGGAGTTCTGCGATTTGCTTTTCGAGGGCTTTTTTAATTTCTTCTGATTTTTTGATCCAGGAATCAATCAGTTTTTTTGCTTCTTCTTTGTTAAGGTTATTTTCTTTTGCAAATTCTTTGGCAGCCTTTTCGATTTTATCAGTAGTCGCGAATGCAAATTCTATTCCTTTATCAAAGGTTTGTTTCAGATTTTCAAACATAAATGCCTCCTTTTCTTTTAAATTTAGGACTTATGAATTACTTTGGTTTCCTTTTTGATCTTCATCAAATGCATCTCCATGTCATTCAGGAGTGTTTCAAAATTTTTTATTTCAGAAAATTTCACCTCGTATGCCGCAAGGATATTCGGAATATTTCGGATTGATTTTATAAGCCTTTCCATTTGTGATTTCTTGAATTCGCCTTCTATTATTAGGAGAAAATCTACTTGTTTTATTTCCGGAGCTAAAACTACTTCCTGGCTACGGTTCGACATCAGGTAGTAGGTGTTGAAATAATCTTCATCATAGTAATAATAGAAGGAAAATTCTTCCGGATCTTGTTTATTGTTAAATGTGATCTTCAGATCTTCCATTTTCAGAAGATCAAAACCAAGGTATTTGTTGAGGAGGAAGGATATCCTGTAGTCTTTAATATGACAGGAAACTCCGAGAAGGCTAAAAATCGCGGGTTCAGGACGTATATCCAATAAGATCTTCTTCGACATTGCGGGATTTCGATTAGTATAACAAATGTACTCAAATCCGGAAGGAAGGTCAAGTGATATTTGGGAAAATACTATTTATCTCTGAAAAGCAAGGCTTGCTTATCTTATCCGCCATTCTCTTTGGTCAGTTTGAGCCAGGCCTTTTCGGCAGCATTTTGCTCGGCACTCTTAATGGAAAAGTCCTGCCCGCGGCTCAGGGGCACGTTGTCGACCAGTATTTCAATAACGTACTGCTTCTTATATCCTGAACCGGTTTCCTCCACTATTGTGAAGTTAATTTGTTTTCTTTCTCTTTGCGCCCATTCGATGATTCTGCTCTTGAAATTAACTTCCTGTGTAACAAGTTCATTAATATTGAAATAATGCTTGATTATCCTCTCAATGAGAATGTATTGTGTAAAAGTATATCCCCTGTCAAGATACATGGCACCTACCAATGCCTCGAAAGCATCTCCCTGGCAGGACCGGTAGATATTACTTGAATTCGGATCAAGTCTGATGAGTTTATCAAGTCCGAGTTTTTGTGAAAGTTTATTGAGCTGAACGCGACTAACTATTTTCGAACGCATTTCCGTAAGGAACCCTTCACCTTTGGTAGGAAAGGTCTTAAACAGATAATCGGCCGTAACTGCATCTAAAATGGCATCCCCCAGAAATTCCAACCGTTCGTTATTGATCTTGGTTCCTTTTAAAGATGCTTCACTGGCTGATTTATGCAAGAATGCAAGCCTGTAAAGAAATATATTCCTGGGATAGAACCCAAAAATATTTTTTATAGCCTGGTAAAGGTGTTTTTCACGGGAAAAGAAATAATTGATCGGTGTTAAGATATGAAATTTCAATTCGTCACTATTCCTTGAATTTTCTGAAGATTAAGGATGCGTTATGTCCACCGAAACCAAATGTGTTGGTCAGTGCAGCATTGACAACACGCTGCTGTGCTTTGCCAAAAGTAAAGTTAAGTTTATTGTCTATTTCAGGATCATCAGTGAAATGGTTGATTGTCGGGGGTATGATGTCATTTTTTACAGCGAGTATTGCTGCAATAGATTCAATGGCACCTGCTGCACCCAATAAATGACCAGTCATGGATTTGGTTGAGTTAATGCCTATTTTATATGCATGCTCGCCAAAAAGTGTCTGGATAGCTTTTGGCTCGACAATATCTCCTAAAGGAGTCGACGTCCCATGTGTATTGATATGATCAATCTCATTGATGCTCATTTCGGCGTCTTCTAATGCTGTCCGCATAGCAATAAGTGCTCCTAAGCCTTCCGGATGAGGCTGTGTCATATGATATGCGTCACCGGATAACCCGGCTCCCGCAACTTCGGCATAGATCTTTGCACCACGACTATTGGCATGTTCCAATTCCTCGAAAATGAGAACACCGGAACCTTCACCGATCACAAATCCATCACGGTCCTTGTCGAAAGGTCTCGATGCTGTGCTTGGATCATCATTACGGGTCGAAAGGGCATGCATAGCATTGAATCCTCCGACACCAGCCGGATTAAGTGCAGCTTCACATCCCCCCGCTACGAAAACATCAGCCTTGTTCAATCTTATGTAGTTGAATGCATCAGCTAATCCGTTCGCCGATGAGGCACAGGCAGATACAGTAGCAAAGTTGGGTCCCCGGAATCCATATTTGATAGAAATATGCCCGGCAGTAATGTCAGATATCATTTTTGGAATGAAGAACGGATTAAAACGAGGCGTACCATCACCTTCCAGAAAATTCTTTACTTCATTGATGAGGGTATCAAGTCCCCCGATCCCCGAAGCCATGATAACTCCTACGCGGTTATGATCCAGCTTTTCCATATTGAATGCGGCGTCTTTTATGGCTTCATCCGCTGCAATCAAACCGAAATGACAGTATATATCATATTTCCGGACTTCCTTCCTGTCAAAATAATTTTCCGCATTAAAGTTCTTTACTTCACAGGCGAATCGTGTCTTGAATTTGGAAGCATCGAATCGGGTGATAGGACCTGCGCCGCTTACACCATCTATCAATCCTTGCCAATATTCCTCTGTGGTTTTGCCGATCGGGGTTAATGCCCCTAGTCCGGTAACAACAACTCGACGTAGTTTCACGTGAATCAGGTTTAATGGTTCATCTTAAACAGGAATCCCTCCGATTGGGAGGGATTTAATTTCTTTTCAGCAATAAGTAAACAACCCAAACCAGGAATTCAATAGTAAATGTGAATACCTTTATTTGGTGTTGTTTTCGATGTAAGCAATCGCTTCACCAACAGTTCCGATCTTTTCAGCCTGGTCATCCGGAATGGCTATATCAAATTCCTTTTCGAATTCCATGATCAGTTCAACAGTATCGAGAGAGTCAGCGCCGAGATCATTCGTGAAACTTGCTTCAGGTGTAACTTCATTTTCGTCAACACCCAGCTTATCAACTATGATAGCTTTAACTTTTGATGCAATGTCAGACATGTTTTTTCCTTTTTTGGTTAAACGGACTGCAAAGAAATACATTTTATCCGTACAAACCAACAATATTTAAGATTTTTTAACATTTCAGAAAAACAATAGACTGACCTTCAACTGTTTAAAAACAGCACCCCTGCCTTAGGGAATTCCAGACCCTTACAACCAGGCCTGAAAATAATTATAAAAAAGATCATGTGCTTTCTTATTTTTGCATAGGAGAATTTATTCCCTTTATATATGATAAGAATTGCCATTTTTGCTTCAGGCAGTGGTACCAATGCCCAAAGGATAACAGAGTATTTCCGGGAACGACCAGGGTTTATTTCAGTTGACCTTATTCTTTCAAACAGAAAAGACGCATTTGTACTCGAAAGAGCAAAAAACCTCGGTGTTCCATGCATAACCTTCTCCCGCCTTGAATTCTATGAGAGCAATCTAATTCCTGATCTTCTGAAACAGTATGCTATTGACTATGTTGTCCTGGCTGGATTTCTCTGGCTTGTTCCTGATTCTGTTCTGAAAGTATTCCCGGATAAAATTCTTAATATTCACCCTGCCCTCTTACCGGCCTATGGAGGAAAAGGAATGTTCGGAATGAGGGTTCATGAAGCTGTAATCTCCCATCAGGATAAAGAATCCGGCATTACTGTTCATATTGTAAACAGCCGGTACGATGAAGGTAATATACTCTTCCAGGCAAAATGCACCATAAGTGAGACTGAAACCCCGGAAAGCCTAGCCCAGAAAATACATGGGCTCGAATACGAGTATTTTCCAAGAGTGATCGAGCATTATATCCTTAAGGGGGATGCATTTCATGAGTTATAAAATATTTTCAAGATTTGACATTATTTTCATTAAATTAACTAACACAATAACTTTTAAATTATGAAAAGGAAATCCACAGCAATCTGGCAGGGTACCGGACTAGAAGGTAAAGGAACTCTTACCTCTACAAGCGGAGTACTGAATAACACCCCTTACTCTTTCAGCACACGCTTTAAAAATGAAAATGGCACGGAAGGTACAAATCCTGAAGAATTGATTGCAGCAGCTCATGCCGGTTGTTTCACGATGGCGCTTAGTTTCGCACTTAACAGCGCAGGATATACAGCAACCGAGTTGAAAACAGAAGCTTCAGTATCTATTGAACATGTGGTTGATCATTTTGAGATCAATTCAGTTCACCTCGACCTTACAGGCGAAGTTCCAGGGATCACGGCAGAGAAATTTATTGAGCTTGCAGGTACTGCTAAATCAAACTGTCCTGTTTCTCAGGCACTTAAAGCAATCGAGATCACATTAACAGCCAAGCTGAAGTAAGATTTACTGCAACCTTCTTAGAAGGTTTTTTCTTTCTTCTTCATAACCCGGTTTTCCGATAAGGGCAAACATATTCTTTTTATATGCCTCAACACCAGGTTGATCAAAAGGATTGACACCCAAAAGGTAACCGCTTAATGCACAGGCAAATTCAAAGAAGTAGATCATTGTTCCCAGTGTCTCTTCATTTAATTCTTTTACGGAGATCCTGATATTGGGAACACCACCATCCACGTGTGCCAGCATTGTACCTGCCTCCGCTTCACAGTTGATCTCGGTAAGTCTTTTCCCTGCGAGGAAATTCAATCCGTCAGAATTTTCATCATCGAAGGGAACCTTAAGTTCTTTCTTTGGATTCTCAACAGAGAGTACCGTTTCAAACATAATTCTTGATCCATCCTGAATATATTGTCCCATGGAATGAAGATCGGTCGTGAAATTAACTCCGGCAGGGAATATGCCTTTGGTCATCTTCCCTTCACTTTCTCCATAAAGTTGTTTCCACCATTCAGTAAAATAGTAAAGATTGGGAAGGTAGTTTACAAGGATCTCAACTGTTTTACCTGACTGATACAAGGCATTCCTCGTGGCAGCATATTTTATCGCAGGATTTTTTTCAGGATCTGCAGTTTCAAGACATGTTTCCATGATCTTACGAGCACCAAGCATCAGTTTCTCTATGTCAAAACCTGCTACAGCTATGGGTAGAAGACCTACCGAAGTGAGAACAGAAAATCTTCCTCCGATATCATCAGGAATTACATAGGTTTTGTATCCTTCCTTGTCTGAAAGCTTTTTTAAGGCTCCCCGTTGTGCATCGGTAATAGCATAAATCCTTTCAGCTGCTTCCTTTTTACCATATTTCTTTTCAATATGTGCCTTGATAATACGGAATGCAACTGCAGGCTCAGTAGTCGTTCCCGATTTTGAGATCACAGCCACACTGTAATCGTACATGTCCAGAATATCCAGTAATCCTGCATGATAGTCTTCGCTGAGGTTCTCTCCTGCATATAGGATAACAGGGTCTTTCCTTTCACTGATAAGCGAAAGGAATGGGTGACTGAGACAGTCGATCACGGCCCTGGCGCCTAGATAAGATCCTCCTATCCCAATGACCACTAGAATTTTCGATTGCACCCTTATTTTCTCTGCATCATTATTGATCCTCTTCTGTATAGCAGGATCTGAATTGGCCGGTAACCTCATCCATCCGAGAAATTCATTTCCTTTTCCCGTTCCGTCTTTTAAGGTCTTATGGATCTCCACAAGCGCTGATTCATTCTGTCTGATTTTTTCCGCCCCTGCAATCGAAATTGCTTTACTGATATCTATTCTCATAAGTTTTTTATTAGTTCCTGATCAAATACGAAAGTACTATTTTGAAGGGAATATTCAAAAAAAATGTGTCCGCTAAGGCGGACACATCACTCAATCAATAAACAAAACTTTTAATCAGATAATTCGCACAAACTCACTTTAGCCAAAAAAGAATCACTGGGTTAATATTTGCTCTTCTGTCATTTTTCCAGTACAGCAAAGATAGTTTGTAAACGGCTGTTATTCTGTTAAGGAATATTAATTTACGTTAAAAATTGTTAAAAGGCAATTTCAAAATAATGTACTTTTGTAACAATGAACCGCAAAATCATCATTTTTACCATTGTCGTGATGACCATCGCTCTTATTGGATTGATGGGAATTCAGATTTATTGGATTACAAATGCTTCGGATGTAAAGGAAGCTGCCTTTCAGCGAACAGTCACTGACGTCCTGACAAAGGTGGTCAGCAAGGTTGAGAAGATGGAAAAACGCAAAGCATCTGAAACAAACCCAAACCAGGGAATGCTTAATTTTAACCGTCATCTGCATTATGAACTTTTTATCACAGAGCAGCAGTTGGATTCCTTGATTCTCCAAGAATTAAACACTCATGGCATTGACACACGTTTTGAGTTTGGGATATACAATCCTGAAAGAGACCTTTTCCTCGTCGAGAAGGACTCGTCAGAGCGTAAATCCCTGATTGAAAATGGATCTGCAGCCCGTCTTTTTATCAGTGATATATTTACTTCGCCTGAATATCTGTTGGTTTACTTCCCCAATGAAAGACAATTCCTCCTTACAGAACTATGGGGGATGCTTTTAATCTCTATAATCCTCATCATCGTTATTGTCTATTCATTTACCTACACAATTACAACTATCTTTCGCCAGAAAAAACTGTCGGAGATGAAAAATGACTTCATCAACAATATGACCCATGAATTCAAAACACCTATTTCCACCATTTCTTTAGCTTGTGAAGTATTGACTGATAAGGGTATTAAACACTCACATGAATTAACGGAAAACTATATTAATATCATTCTGGAAGAGAATAAAAGGCTTGCCACAATGGCCGAGAAGATCCTGCAAACTGCAGTGATAGAAAAAGGCCAACTGAAGATGAAGCGGGAACCCATCGACCTTCACGAAGTAATTACTGACGTAATAAAAAACATTCGTATTCAGGTGGAAATCAAGGATGGTAT
>JBEKQA010000056.1:6226-23060 GCA_049520195.1 Bacteroidales bacterium | reverse complement strand
TCTCTCAAACATCCCACAGTCGGATAAATGCGGAATTCATGATGGCAATACGACGAAAGCAGACATGAAAAATACAGGACACTATATTTCAATCTGGTCTATGACCATTAAAAAGTAATCAGGCCGCAGCCCGAACGCTTAAATCCAGTCATACCAGCATAATCTTGCTAAGATTCTTGAACGGTCTGATTAAAAATGAGTTTTTGCCAAGGTATTTATAATAAAAATAACTAAGGGTAAAGATGATAATGTGTGAATGATGTAACTTTTTTCAAAAGTTATATAACACTTATGGAGTTGGCTGAACCTAATTTTACAATGTTTTTTGTAAATGAAATGAATATCTATTCTTCATGATAATTTCAGGGAGAATTATATTCTTAATTAATTAAACTATCAAAAGCCATGAATACCACTGTAGGAGTATATGATACCCATGAAAAAGCAATTGAAGCTGTTGAAAAACTAAAACGTGCAGGATTTCCTGTTCAACAGGTGTCCCTTATCGGGAAGGCTGTGATCATAGATGACCTCATGCATGTTAAGCATAATAGACGGATTAAAAATGCACCGGCAATCACTGGTGCTATTCTTGGGCCAGTTTTGGGCATTCTCACCGGCATAAAATTGTTTGCAATTCCCGGTTTGGGATTTCTTTTTGGAATAGGCGCCGTCCTGGGCGCACTGGCCGGTTTTTCACTTGGCATTGCTTGCGGGGGCGTCCTGTCTCTCATTGCCATCCTTGTAATAAAGAGCCGTTCTGTTTTAAAATACCATGAACACATTGAGGAGAAAGGGTTTCAGGTAGTTGCTCATGGAAATGGCGAGGAAATTAATAAGGCTAAAAAGATCCTTGACAGCCAAAAGGATTCCATGACGTCCAAAAGTCAATGAAAGGTTTCGCCTATCAATAGCAAAGGTTAACACTACAAAACGTTCACAAAAACTCACCATATTATTTATTTAGAAATCGTCTCATTAAAGTAAACATTTCACGAACATGAAAACAATAAAAATGAAAAATGTATTAATTGCTCTGGATTATGATCCGACATCACAAAAGGTTGCAGAAACAGGTTTTTCTTTAGCTAAAGCTATGGGTTCTGAGGTTATTTTGATGCATGTAATGTCAGATCCTGTGGATTATACCCCAATGGAATATTCTCCCAGACTTGGATTTATCGGGATAAAGGACACAGGGAAATTGCAATCAGAGAGTATTGAAGGCTTGAAAAACGAATCTCAACAATTTCTTGATAAACTAAAACATCACCTTGCTGATAATTCCATTCAAACCCTTGTAAAAAAGAAAGACGGTGATTGTGCGGAATCTATTTTAAAGACTGCAAAAGACCTGCATGCAGATATTATTGTCATGGGCTCTCATAGCAGGAGATGGCTGGAAAATATATTAATGGGAAGTATCACAGAAAAAGTTTTACATGACACTTCAATACCACTTTTCATAGTTCCGACTAAAAAACACGATGAATAAAAAAACATAAATACATCATCCCCAAATCATTAAAAATCAAATTGATCAGCCTGAGTCGTAATAAAATTAACTCTTATGATAGCAGTTAAAAAAGAAGGCATATTATTATCAAAGACCGATATGGTATTTGAAAACGAAGGTGTACTAAATCCCGCCGCAATTCGCGAAGGTGACGATGTTCATCTTTTTTACAGAGCGGTGCAAAAAGGAAATTATTCCAGTATTGGTTATTCCAGGCTGGATGGTCCCTTGACAGTTTCTGAACGTTGGGATAAACCGTTAATTATCCCTGAATTCGAATATGAATCGCATGGTGTTGAAGATCCCCGAATAGTAAAGATTGATAACCTATACTATCTGACTTACACAGCTTATGATGGAATTAATGCACGGGGGGCGTTAGCTGTTTCAAACGACATGATAAATTTTGAAAAACGTGGAGTAATTGTACCCCCCATTACTTATATCGAATTCGTATATCTGCTTGAATCAGGAGACAGGGTTAATGAAAAGTACTATCATAATCACAAATTTTATTACCAGGACAAGGATGCTGAAAAGAAAATATTGCTTTGGGACAAGAACGTGATTTTTTTCCCAAGGAGGATAAACGGAAAATTGTTTTTCTTACATCGTATCAGGCCGGGCATTCAGATTGCTGCAATAAATAACATTGAGGAAATCACGGAAAAATTCTGGAAAAACTACTGTAAAGACCTGAAGAAACATATCGTGATGGATCCCCTGTATCAACATGAGTCGAAATTCATTGGCGGTGGATGCCCCCCGATTGAAACAGAACACGGATGGTTATTGATTTACCATGGTGTGGAAGAAACTGATCGAGGTCTTATATACTCTGTTTGTGCCGCTTTACTGAATCTTAATGATCCCTCAATAGAAAGGGCTCGTTTGCCAGTTGCATTGTTTACAGCTGAGCATAATTGGGAATTAAACGGAATGGTTAACAATGTCGTTTTCCCAACAGGAACAGCCCTGTTTGGAGATACTCTTTTTATCTATTATGGTGCAGCCAATGAACGAATAGCCTGTGCTTCCTTGAGCTTGTCAGCAGTAATCGAAGAATTGTTGCATAATAACTCATTAATCAAAAAATAATGAGAAAAGATTCTGATTATACGGGATATGATCCAGCCTTGCGACAAAGTGCAAAATTGGACTTTTCATTGGCTAAAACATGCATAAAGCACAATCGCTAACAATCGTTTTTTATAGTCGGGAATATTAAAAGAACATTATATTTTATGATAGAAGTTAAAAAAGAAGGCATATTATTATCAAAGACAGATCTGGAATTTGAAAACGAAGGCGTGCTGAATCCCGCGGCAATTCGTGAAGGTGACGATGTTCATATTTTCTACAGAGCCGTTCGAAACGGAAATCAATCCAGTATTGGCTATTGCCGGCTGAATGGTCCTTTAAAAATTGTTGAACGATGGAATAAACCCATCATAGTTCCTGAATTCGAATATGAATCACAGGGTGTTGAAGATCCACGAATTGTCAGGATTGATGACATGTATTATTTGTCTTATACTGCATACGATGGAACAAATGCCCTTGGGGCTTTAGCTATTTCAACAGATTTAGTGCATTTCGAAAAGCAGGGGATCATTGTTCCTGCAATAACGTATACTGAATTTGTATCACTTGTGGAATCGTCCCATAAAGTAAAGGAAAGTTATTACCGAGATCATATGTTTTACAACCGGGAATCAGATCCCGAAAAAGTTCTTTTGTGGGATAAAAATGTAGTTTTCTTTCCACGTAGGATCCTTGGTAAATTGATGTTTCTTCACCGCATCAGACCCGGTATTCAATTGGTTTCTGTGGATAATTTACAGGAGTTGACCAAAGAATTCTGGAAAAATTATTTTATTAACCTGCAAGATCATATTGTACTTGAACCTGTTTATAAGCATGAGGCAAGATATGCAGGTGGCGGTTGCCCTCCGATTGAAACAGAACACGGATGGTTGCTGATATACCATGGAGCTGAAGAAACTGTTAACGGCCTTGTTTATTCTGCATGTGCGGCAGCTTTGATGGATATAGACAATCCTGTTAAAGTAATAGCCCGGCTTCCATATCCTTTGTTCTCTCCAGAATATAAATGGGAATTAAAAGGAGAGGTAAATAATGTAGTTTTTCCGACTGGTACAGCCTTGTTTGGCGATACCCTTTATATTTATTACGGTGCTGCCGATAAACGAATTGCTTGTGCATCCTTAAGTTTGTCAGCATTATTGGCAGAATTGTTAACATATACTATCTGAGATGAAAAATGAAATTGTTTCCAGTCCAATGGATATTGGACTAAATAAATTTCAGGAGTTGCTTCTCCCTGAAAATAAAGAATATCCCGAATATGCATTAATAAAAAGAAAGCAAAATTCAATGTCAGATCAAAAACATGATCTGGCTGAAATCCTGGTTATTACATCATATCCGCCAAGGGAATGCGGCATTGCTACCTATTCCCAGGATCTGATAAAGGCACTTGATAATAAATTCAGCAACTCATTATCTATTAAAGTTTGTGCACTGGAATCAAATGGTACAACTTATCCTTACCCAAAAGAAGTACAATATATTCTTAAGACATCACTGGCCAACGAATATAAAAAACTGGCCTTTAAAATTAATAAAGACGAGCGCATTGAAATCGTCCTGATCCAGCACGAATTTGGCTTTTACAAAGAGCAGGAACAAGTGTTTCTGCAGTTCTTATACGAACTTTCAAAGCCGGTTGTCATTGTTTTTCACTCAGTACTGCCTCATCCTGATCAACAGTTAAGATCAAAAATCAGGAGCATTGAGGCTGTTTGTGAATCAATCATCGTAATGACCCATAATTCGGCCGGAATTTTAACAACCGATTATGGCTTGTCACCTCAAAAAATATCAGTGATAGCGCATGGAACCCATCTGGTGCCGCATTTGAGAAAAAAATTTTTAAAGATGAAATATGGACTAAAGGATCGGAAAGTTCTTTCGACTTTTGGTCTTCTTAGTTCCGGAAAGAGTATAGAAACAACCCTTGAAGCATTACCTGCTATTGTTAAGCAAAGCCCTGAAGTAATATTTCTCATTATTGGTAAAACGCATCCCGAAGTTGTAAAAACAGAAGGAGAAATATACCGGGACAGTCTTAAGCAAAAAGTAGAGCAATACGCACTTCAGGATAACGTAAAATTTATTAATCATTATCTGGCTTTGACGGAACTGCTCGAATACTTGCAACTTACCGATATTTACCTGTTTACTGCCAATGATCCAAACCAGGCTGTCAGCGGGACTTTTGCCTATGCGATGAGTTGTGCCTGCCCCATAATTTCTACGCCAATTCCTCATGCACGGGAGTTATTGACTGAGGATACAGGAATTATTTTTGATTTTCGAAATTCACACCAATTGGCTGATGGCGTCATCCGGTTACTCAATGATGAACCATTGCGAAAGAATATCAGTTCAAATACATTGGAGAAAATAGTTTCCACTGCGTGGGAAAATTCTGCCATTGCCCATGCTATGTTATTTGAAAAAATTGTCGGAGATAAAATTTCATTAGACTATAACCTGCAGGCCATCAACCTGAACCACCTGAAAAAAATGACAAATAGTATCGGGGTCCTTCAGTTTTCTAAAATCAATCAACCCGATATCAATTCCGGTTTTACCCTGGATGATAATGCCAGGGCCCTGGTAGCCATATGTATGTATTTTCAACAGGAAAGGAATGAGGAGTACATATTTTTTATAAAAAAGTATCTCAGTTTTATAAAACGTTGTCTCCAACCAGGCGGCGACTTTCTGAATTATGTAGATAAGGATCACAAATTTACCGATCAAAACAATACTGTCAATTTAGATGATGCCAACGGGAGGGCTGTTTGGGCTTTAGGATATGTAGTATCATTAACCGGCCTGTTACCGGGGGTAATCATTTCAGAGGCCAGAGCAATTCTTGAAAAATCGCTACTTCGGATAGGGGAAATGCATTCTACAAGGGCGATGGCTTTCGCGATAAAAGGATTATATTACTTTCATAACGATAAAAAGTCTCCTGAAAATTTTGTCCTTTTAAAAACATTAGCCAATCGTTTGGTTCAGATGTACAAACATGAATCCAACGAAAAATGGGAATGGTTCGAGGGTTATCTTACATATGCCAA
This sequence comes from Bacteroidales bacterium, assembly GCA_049520195.1. GTDB lineage: Bacteria > Bacteroidota > Bacteroidia > Bacteroidales > FEN-979 > FEN-979. The sequence goes on along the minus strand of JBEKQA010000056.1, from coordinate 17,369 downwards.
CAGCATACTTCCGGAGGCCATGTTATATGCATGGCTGTTAACCGGAGAAACAATTTTTAAAGACATCGCCATATCTTCATTTGATTTTCTCTTGTCGAAATTATTTAATGAAAACGGGATAGAAGTCATTTCCAATAAAAACTGGTTGCAAAAAGGAGCGGTAGCAGGGCGTTTTGGCGAACAACCCATTGATGTTGCTTATACCATAATGACATTAAGTAAATTTTATGATGTGTTTATGGATGAAGGCTATTACCTTAAGATGGAAACTGCATTTAATTGGTTTTTAGGAAACAACCGGTTACATCAAATTATTTATAACCCATGTACAGGCGGTTGTTACGACGGGATGGAGGAGAATCATGTGAACATCAATCAGGGTGCGGAATCAACCATAAGTTACCTGATGGCAAGATTAACTATCGGGAAGTATAAAGATTAAATAATAATTTGTCAAATATTGAACTTAAGTAATTTCTGATGAAAAGTCAAAACCATATCAGACAAATCTCAACTCCTTTTTTCGTAGAAGACAAGGCCCGGGATATTCTTGGACAACCTAAAGGAATAAATGTCTTGCAAAGGTTTAAGCATAAATTGAGAAATGCACCTGATCTGAAAGTCACATATGCCGGCCTAGGCAAAAGAACCATTGCCAAACTTATTGATTTAACGATTGTATTTATTCCGCTATTGATCTTAGAAATGATTCTTTTTAAATTCAATTACACAAATAAGGATTTCAACACTTACAGATTTTTCATAGTCATAATTACGTGGATCTTTTATAATAGTTTATTTGAAACATCTGTTTATCAGGGGACCATTGGGAAAATGATATTAAAATTGAAAGTCATTGGTCTGTATGGAAAAAGAATAAGTGTCTTGCGGTCATTTTTCAGATGTATTACTGTAATTATTTCAATCTTGCCAATAGGGCTTGGTATATGGTATATAACAACTGATTCCAAAAAACGAGCCTGGCATGATTTGATAGCAGGTACTTATGTTATAAAATCATGATGAAAGAAAATCCTTTAAAAGCATTGGAGAAGCTCGGTCAATCAATTTGGCTCGACTACATACGGCGTGATCTTATCATAAGCGGTGAACTTCGGCGGTTGATCGCTGAGGACGGACTAAAGGGAATGACCTCGAACCCTTCCATCTTTGAGAAAGCGATAGCTGAAAGCGAGATTTATGACAAGGACATTCATGACCTGGCCAAAAAGAAAAAAGATGCTAAAACAATTTGTGAAACTCTCAGCCAACGCGATGTACAAAATGCGGCTGACGAATTCAGGACTGTATACGACAAGACGGATGGTAAAGATGGATATGTAAGCATTGAGGTCAACCCTCATCTGGCGCATGACACAAAAGGCACTATTGAAGAAGCCCGTCATTTGTGGGTTTCACTGAAAAGGCCCAATGTGCTGGTTAAAGTACCGGCAACTACTCAAGGACTGCCTGCTATCCGGCAACTTATAAGTGAAGGAATCAATGTCAATGTGACATTATTATTTGGATTGCCTCGTTACCGGCAGGTCATAGAAGCCTATATTGCAGGTCTCGAAGCGCGTGCAGACCAGGGGAAGCAATTGAAACATATTATCTCGGTGGCCAGCTTCTTTTTAAGTCGAATAGATGCTGTTATTGATCCAAAAGAAAGAGAATTTGTTGCTTTAGGTGGTGAACAGGCACATTTTGCAACAAAAATTCGCGGACAGGTCGCCATTTCAAGCGCTAAAGTTGCTTATCAAATATATAAGGAAACAATCGAAGGTGAACAGTTTATTAAACTGGCCCATAAAGGTGCTTCACCCCAGAGATTACTTTGGGCCAGTACCCGCCCTAAAAACCCTGATTATAGCGATATTAAATATGTAGAAGCCCTAATCGGAAAAGATACGATCAATACCATGCCCCTCGAAACCCTTGAAGCATATTGTGACCACGGCGAACCTGCCCCCAGGTTGGAAGTCGATTTGGAACAGGCTTCATGGGTGATGTCCGAATTGTCAGAAGTTGGTATAGATATAAAAAAAGTTACTAAAGCTCTTGAAAACGATGGAGTCAAGAAATTTATTAAATCTTTCGACAAACTAATGGATGTTTTAATAAAAAAGTCATCAGAAAAATAAAAGGAAGAACGATACAATGAAATTGGACAAATCAATTCCGGTCACGACATTGTTTTTAGATATTGGCGGCGTACTGCTCACCAATGCATGGGGACATGAGTCGCGCAGAAAAGCTGCTGATACTTTTAATTTGAACTATAGTGATATAGATTTTCGGCATCATCTCAACCAGGTTACTTATGAAGAGGGAAAACTCACCCTGGATGAGTACCTCAATCGCGTAGTTTTCTATGAGAAGCGTACTTTAACATCTGAACAATTCCGGGAGTTTATGTTCGCTCAGACTACTCCTTTTATGGAGATGATTGAGTTAATACGAAAGTTAAAAGACAAGTACCGGTTAAAAATAGCCGTTATAAACAATGAAGGAAGGGAGTTGAATGAATACCGGATAAAGAAATTTCAGTTGGACCGGTTCGTTGATTTTTTTATTTCCTCCTGCTTTGTCCATTTTCGAAAACCCGATGCTGATATCTTTCGGTTAGCGCTGGATATTGCACAGGTGCCAGTTGAACATATAGTATATATTGAGGATTTGCAGATGTTCGTCGATGTTGCCGGGGAAGTAGGGATCCGGGGCATCCAGCATAAAAATTATCAATCTACATCCGCAGAATTAGCCTCGATGGGGCTTGAGATTTAATAATATAAGTAATCCGTTCATGAATAAAGACAAGGATTGCATATTAACCATTAATGGTGGCTCATCTTCTATAAAGTTCGCTTTTTATAAGGCTGAGGAACTACAAGTACGTTTACTTCATGGCAAAATTGACAGAATAGGTCTGAAAGATTCAACATTGACTTTCAATGACGAAAAAGGAAATCAGAAAGGCACCCTTAAGGTAGAAACTTCTGATCATAAGACGGCAGCGAATTTCCTGATTGACTGGCTTGAACAGCAGGACAGATTTTCTTCTGTCAGGGCTGTGGGACACCGGGTGGTCCATGGTATGAATCATACCGAGCCCGAACTTATCACTTCTGAATTGTTAGATGAACTTCATCGCATCACACCTTACGATCCTGATCATCTGCCTGGCGAAATCGAATTGATAGAAGCTTTCCGTCAGCGGCATCCAAAACTTCCCCAGATGGCATGTTTTGACACGGCGTTTCACTCTACAATGCCGCGCGTGGCTAAATTGCTTCCGATTCCCCGCCGTTTCGACACCATGGGCATCCGTCGGTATGGTTTCCATGGACTTTCCTATGCTTATTTGATGGAGGAACTCGAACGTACTGCAGGTGAGAAAACTGCCCATGGCCGTGTAATACTGGCTCACCTCGGCAACGGAGCGAGCCTGGCTGCCGTCTTCGAAGGTAAAAGCATTGACACCTCCATGGGTTTCACACCTGCCGGTGGCCTGATGATGGGTACCAGACCTGGCGATTTGGATCCGGGCGCCTCCTGGTATATGATGCAGTCAGAGAATTTAACACCAAAACAGTTCAATAACCTCATCAACCAGGAATCCGGGTTGCTCGGCGTTTCTGAAACCAGCTCAGACATGCACGATCTGCTCGATAATCAGATGAGCGATATCCGGGCTGCTGAAGCAGTCGAACTATTTTGTTACCAGGTAAGAAAGCGGATTGGTGCGTTTACCACAACACTCGGAGGATTGGATACATTAGTATTCAGCGGCGGAATTGGAGAGAATGCTCCGGAAGTCCGCGCCCGGATCTGTGAAGGGCTGGAATTTCTCGGAATCTGGATTGAAGAAAAAAAAAACAAGGCTAATGCTCCGGTTATTTCAACAGATTCCGGACAAGCAACTGTCCGCGTCATTCATACCGACGAGGAATTGATGATAGCTAAAACGGTCAGCCAAATGATAAATCATACTTAAAAACGAAAGGAGTACAATTATGTTAATCAAAGTAAAAACACTAAAGGGATACAAATTGAATGGTCTCGATGGGGAAATTGGGAAGGTCAAAGAATTCTACTTCGACGATCAGTACTGGGCGGTTCGCTACCTGGTCGCTGACACAGGAAACTGGTTCATGGGAAAGCAGGTATTGATCTCTCCGTATGCGCTGATTGCCGTGAATAAAGAAGCGGAACTCATCGACATTGATTTGACTAAAAAGCAAATTGAGGACAGTCCCTCTTTTGACAGTGACAAGCCTGTCTCGCGACAATTCGAGGAGTCATACTACGGGTATTATGGATGGCCGGCATATTGGGGCGGCCCGAATATGTGGGGATCCTATCCCTACATTGTGCGAGATCGTGATAAATGGAAAAAATCCACACATGGTGAGAAAACATGGGATCCCCACCTGCGCAGCACTGACGCTGTGAGCGGCCATAACATCCAGGCCAAAGACGGTGAGATTGGCCACGTCGAGGATTTTATCATCGATGACGAAACATGGGCAATTCGTTATATAATCATCGATACAAGCAACTGGTGGCAAGGAAAAAAAGTCCTGGTTTCACCTTTATGGATCGATCGCGTTAGTTGGAACGAATACAAAGTCTTCGTCAGTCTTTCCCGGGAAAGCATTAAACAGTCACCAGAATATTCGGAGGAATCTCTGCTAACCCGGGATTATGAGACCAGGTTGCATCGGCATTACAATCGCCAGGGATATTGGTAAAATGACCAGGCTGGAATAAAACACATCTTTCGGTTCAATCACGTTTCCCTTCATCGCATTGATGAGGAATGGATAATAGCTAAATCGTCAGCCAAATTACAAATCTTACAATTGAAATAAAAAGACCATGAAAACAAAAAAAATGTCTGAAAAGAAAAGAGCTAAGAAAGCAAGAGAAGAAACAAAAGGGGACATTGCTGACAAAACAATAAAGATTAAAGTAAAGGATAAGCCATTATCGAAGGAAATTTTGCAAAAGATGAATGCTTACTGGTGCGCCGCTAATTATCTGTCAGTCGGGCAGATTTATCTCTACGACAATCCGCTGCTAAAGGAACCATTGAAAATGTCTCACGTAAAGCCGCTGGTAGTTGGTCATTGGGGCACTACTCCGGGTCAGAATTTCATCTATGTTCACCTGAACCGGGTCATCAAGAAATATGACCTGGATATGTTTTACATCGCTGGCCCCGGTCACGGTGGCCCTGCGCTGGTGGGCAATACTTACCTTGAAGGGTCCTATAGTGAGATTTATCCGAATATCAGCCAGGATGAAGCTGGGATGAAAAAACTGTTCACCCAATTCTCCTTCCCCGGCGGTATTTCCAGCCATGTTGCGCCAACGACTCCTGGATCGATTCATGAAGGTGGAGAGTTGGGATATTCGCTCAGTCATGCCTTTGGAGCCGCTTTCGACAATCCTGACTTGATCGTTGCCTGTGTCATTGGTGATGGTGAAGCGGAAACAGGCCCTCTGGCCACTGCATGGCAGTCCAACAAATTCCTCGACCCAATTACCGATGGAGCCGTACTGCCGATCCTGCATCTGAATGGCTATAAGATCAACAACCCAACCATACTGGCACGCATCGGGCATGACGAATTGGATCAATTTATACGGGGCTGCGGATGGACTCCCTACTTCGTGGAAGGTGATGACCCGGAAAAGATGCACCAAATCATGGCTAATACTATGGAAAAGGTCATCGGGGAAATACTGCAAATCCAAAATAATGCACGAAAAAAGAACGACTCCACACGACCGCGTTGGCCAATGATCGTCCTGAAGTCACCCAAGGGTTGGACGGGACCGAAAGTCGTCGACGGCCTGCAGATAGAGGGTACGTCACGGGCACACCAGGTACCGCTCCTCGTGGATACGGATCATCCCGATCATCTCAAACTGCTTGAAAGCTGGATGAAGAGTTATAAACCGGAAGAACTGTTCGATAAGGAAGGCCGTCTCATACCGGAATTGGCAGAGCTGGCGCCTGATGGCGACCGTAGAATGGGAGCAAATCCCCATGCCAATGGTGGTATTTTGCTGCGCGACTTGCGAATGCCCGATTTTCATAAACATGCGTTAAAAGTACCTTCTCCGGGTGCTATTGAGGGTCAGGATACACTCGTGCTTGGTAAGTTCCTGCGTGACGTGGCCAGGTTAAACCAGGATCAACATAATTTCCGGATATTCGGCCCCGATGAGACGCAATCGAATCTTCTTGGTGCAGTTTTTGAAGTCACTAACCGTCAATGGGATGCCCGAACAGTAAAAAAAATTGATGAATACCTTGCGCCTGCCGGGCAAGTTCTGGACTCGATGCTCAGTGAACACCAATGTGAAGGTTGGCTGGAAGGCTATCTGCTTACAGGACGGCATGGGCTTTTCAATAGCTATGAGGCTTTCATTCGTATCATCGATTCTATGTTCAGCCAGCATGCCAAGTGGTTGAAGGTTACCAATGAATTGCCATGGCGACGGAAAATAGCCTCCCTGAATTATCTGCTTGCCTCCCACGTATGGCAGCAGGATCACAACGGTTTTACACACCAGGATCCCGGTTTCATCGACCACGTTATCAATAAGAAAGCCGATATCGTGCGTGTCTACTTACCGCCCGATGCCAATTGCCTGCTGTCGGTCTTTGACCATTGCCTTCGCACACGGCATTATGTCAACGTGGTAGTTGCAGGAAAACATCCACTCCCCCAATGGTTGACGATGGAAGAGGCAGTTGTGCATTGCACGGAAGGAATTGGAATCTGGCAGTGGGCCAGCAACGACCAGGGTTCTGAGCCAGACGTGGTAATGGCTTGTTGTGGAGATACACCAACGCTGGAAATACTGGCAGCGGTTTCTATTTTGCGACAGTATCTGCCCGATTTAAAAATACGGGTATTCAATGTCGTTGATTTGATGAAGCTGCAATCTGCAAGCGAGCACCCTCACGGACTTAACGAAACGGATTACGATTCGCTCTTTACAAAAGATAAGCATATCATCTTTGGTTTTCATGGATATCCCTGGCTGGTTCACCGGTTGACATATCGCAGGACTAACCGTAATCTGCATGTCCGTGGATATAAGGAAGAGGGTACAATTACAACACCCTTTGACATGAGGGTGCAGAATGATCTGGACCGGTTTCACCTCGTAAAGGATGTTATTGACCGGCTGCCGGAGTTGGGTAATAAAGGAGACTATCTGAAGCAGATGATGCAGGACAAGCTTATCGAACACAAAATGTATATTGATAAACACGGCGAGGATTTGCCGGAAATACGTAACTGGAAATGGAATCAGACCAAAACAAAGAAAAGGAAAGCTTTGAAAATGGAAAAGAAATGATGCGCATCGGCATAGCCACAGACCATGGTGGATTTGATTTGAAAGTAAAACTGACAGTGGATCTCAAAGCTGCAGGTTATGAGGTAGATGACTTTGGCGCCCATAGATTGGTTATTGGGGATGACTTCCCTGATTTTGTGGTGCCTATGGCCAAGGCCGTGGCGAAAAGGGATGTCGATCGGGGGCTGGCAATCTGTGGCAGCGGTATTGGTGCCTGCGTTGTTGCCAACAAAGTACATGGTGTGCGGGCGGCATTGATCACCGATTCATTCTCTGCTCATCAAGGTGTAGAGGATGACAACATGAACGTGATGTGCTTAGGCGGTCAGGTCACCGGATATGCCCTGGCATGGGAACTGGTGAAGTCTTTCCTGAATGCAGATTTCAAGACTGAAGAAAAATATATACGCCGTTTGAACAAAGTGGCAGCACTGGATAAAGACGGTTAATATTGACCATGACTTTTTCAATTACGGAAAAATTATAGAGAAAAAATAGGGAGTATGTCCGATATAATTCAATAAAAATGCAAACTCAAAAAACCTGGCATGAGAAACATCATGCAACATTAAACTTTGGTGGTCGTATAGCTGATGCAGTGGCAAATGGAATGGGTTCATGGAAGTTCATCATCCTTCAAACAGCTTTAGTTATAATTTGGATGGGGATAAACCTTATCGGATTTATGTTTCATTGGGATGCCTATCCTTTTATATTACTCAATCTTCTTTTCTCAACACAGGCAGCTTATGCAGCACCTATTATTATGATGTCTCAAAACCGGCAAAACGAACGTGACAGGATGCATGCTGAACAGGATTATAAAACGAATAAAGATGCAAAACAAGAGATAGAAGCTTTGGCAATAAAGTTGAAGTCACTTGAAGTGGATAAATTAGATAAAATCATTGAATTGCTTCAGGAAAAGAAAAACAACCCATCAAAGAAAACATTAATGGATAAGAAAAAAGAATAACATCACCCACAGGAATTATTGAAAACTTAATCGTGAAAGGACGAAACCAATGAATGAAAATAATCATAATCATCATAGACCTTATTGGAAACAGATTCATCATACCTGGTATTTTTGGGTTTTTCTGCTTTTAATGTTTGCAGGCATCATCTATTACATTATGAGTGTTGATTTTGCATTTGCACCTCACAACCAAATGAAGCAGCCTGCAGGGAATAACAGAACACGATAATATTCACAACCAAAGAATTTTCAAAGATGAATATACAAGATATTATAGATACGGCGAAGGCGCTGGTAGCCGGAGACAAGGGGTTACTGGCGATGGATGAAAGCAACCCAACGTGCAACAAACGATTTGCGGCCTTAGGAATTCCCCAGAACCAAGAGACCCGGCGTGCCTATCGGGAAATGATTGTGGACACCCCTGGTCTCGGTGGTTCAATTAGTGGCGCGATACTATTTGATGAAACGATTCGTCAACAGAAGAAAGATGGAACTCCCATCATAAAAGCACTGATCGATGCCGGAATCATTCCAGGCATCAAAGTTGACATGGGTGCAAAGAACATGGCAGGTCATCCCGGAGAAAAAATAACCGAAGGTCTGGACGGGTTGCGTGATCGTCTCATCGAATATTATCAAATGGGTGCCCGTTTTGCCAAGTGGCGCGCAGTGATTACCATTGGTGATGGCATTCCCAGCAGGGGTTGCAATGAAGCCAATGCCCATGCACTAGCCCGCTATGCTTCGTTATGCCAGGAAGCCGGATTGGTTCCTATCGTCGAGCCTGAAGTGCTCATGGACGGTAATCATACGCTACATCGGTGCTTTGAAGTAACAGAGGAAGTATTGCGAACGGTTTTTAACCAACTATATATACAGGGGGTGACACTAGAGGGTATCATCCTAAAGCCGAATATGGTGCTTCCGGGATTGGCCTGTCCAAAGCAAGAATCAGTGGATGAGGTTGCCAACGCAACAGTGAATTGTTTTATGCGAGCAGTTCCAGCTGCTGTTCCGGGGATTGCTTTTTTATCGGGGGGTCAATCCTTCGAACTGGCCTCGGCCCGTTTGAATGCCATGAATGTCAGATTTAAGTCGAGACTACCCTGGCAGTTGGCATTTTCTTTTTCCCGTGCAATCCAGCAACCTGCGTTGGAAATTTGGCGAGGTAAAAAGGCCAACATTTTGGCGGCGCAGCAAACACTTCTTCATCGCGCCAGATGCAACAACTACGCACGCCGTGGTGAATACAATACCGATGTGGAGAGAAATATTCAAGACAACACGGTCTACAAGCATCAGACACAGTAGTGATAGAATCGGCCCTACCCAAATCCGAAGCATTATGAATAACAATGCACCAAAATATCCAAGGCTTCTGGCGTTTGAGAAAAAACTCGAATGGCCAATGCTGATTCTTAGTTTTCTGTGGCTCTGCATACTTATTGCAGAACTCGCCAATGTCACAAGCCCTTTGCTATATGGTTTTGGAACAGGTATCTGGATGTTATTCATTTTCTATTTTGCAATGCGCCTGGCGGCTGTTGCCAATCGAATAGAATTTCTTAAAAAGAATTGGCTCTTTATTTTAGCAATTCTTGTCTCTGCCCTTAGATTTTTCCCTTTCTTGCAGCCCTTCCCACTAATACGTGTGCTGACCGCAACTTTCGGCATGCAGGTTATTTGGATTCTCGCTTCAGCCGACCAGGGGTTACGCTTCCTTCGTCGTGCCCTTGGACGCCGTGGTGCCGGTTATGCGCTCGCATTAACCTTTGTGGTCTTATTCGCTGGTGCAGCGGGAATGCTCCATTTTGAGGGAAGCTCATATGATCCACAAAGTATTCGCACTTATCTGAAAGCCCTATGGTGGACAGCCATGCAGATGACGAACATTGGCTCCGGATATTTAATAAAGACAACAGGTGGTCGCATTATCTGCCTTTGCATATCCGTATACGCAGCAGTGATGTTTGGTTATCTCACCGCCCTCTTGGCAACATTTTTCATTGATCGCGAGACGAAAGATCCAAAACCGGAAATTGCACGTCAGAAATCGGTACAGGAAATCCAGGAAGAACTTATTCAATTACGCCACATAATCGAAGACTTTGTAAACAATTTTCCCAATAAAAGCTGAATAGTAAACAAAACAAATCATTAAAACTCTTTTTGAGGATTGCGAATGAACAACTTGGAAACAAGATTCCGTGAGCAAATGAATCAAATACCCTTATATCCCCTGCGATTCGAACCGATCTATCAATATCGGATTTGGGGTGGCCGGCGATTAGCTGACCTGCTTACAGCACCGTTACCGGATAACGACCCAATCGGTGAAGCCTGGATACTTAGCGACCGTGATGATCATGCGAGCCTTGTTGCCAATGGACAACTTAAAGGACAAACCATTAGCCAATTGATGGAGCATTGGCCAGTCCAATTGATGGGGAAACTGGCCGGACGCTTTAGCCGGTTCCCTTTGTTGCTGAAATTCCTCGATGCGCGTGAATTGCTCTCGGTACAGGTACATCCATCGGATCAGCAAACGGACTATATCCCTGTCGGAGAACATGGTAAAACCGAAGCATGGGTTGTACTGGAGGCAGGACTCGAAAGCCTTATTTATGCAGGTCTGAAGCCGGGTACCACTGCTGATAATTTACGTAAGTCAATTATGAATGGCACAGTGGCGGACCACCTCGCATATTTCACGCCGCAGCCCGGCAATGCCGTTTTCCTCCCTGCGGGGACGGTTCACGCCTTGGGCGGCGATATCGT
>JBEKQA010000056.1:0-6219 GCA_049520195.1 Bacteroidales bacterium | reverse complement strand
AACAAACAAGCCACGGGCTCTTCAAATCGATCAGGCATTTGCCTGCATTGATTTTGCACAGGGTGCGATAGCACCCATTGTGCCGGTGATGGAGGCGACAATGCCGGTAGAGCGAGAGCGGATCTTTCAATCTGAACATTTCCACTTGTGGAGATGGCGGGGACAATCGCCGTTTACCATTGGTGAAACGGATTTACCACGGGTACTGGTATGCCTCGAAGGCAAAGGAGAGATTGAACATGACGACGTTGTTTATGCCATCAGGAAAGGTGATGTATTTCTTTTACCGGCGGTGATTGGGATGTGTACTTTTCAGCCAGGTAGCGCTGTGAACATGTTGGAAATTGCAATACCTTAATTAATTATTAAAAATGTTAAGTATAATGAAACGACTCGTGGTTTTTGATCTGGATGGTACACTTGCCGAAAGCAAAGCATCAATTGATCCTGAAATGAAGGCACTGCTGCATGACCTTCTCGATATCATCAAGGTTGCTATTATTTCCGGAGGTGATTGGCCACAGTTTGAAAAACAAGTGCTCTCCAATCTTCCCCATGACGATTGTTTAGAGAATCTGTCCCTGCTTCCTACATGTGGAACCAAATTCTATGAATACACTGCAGGAAATTGGGACAAGATATATTCAGAAGATTTCACTGATGATGAAAAAAAAACAATCATCGGTTCTCTGACAAAAGCAATTGAAGAAACTGGTTTTAAAGAGAAAAAGGTATGGGGAGAGGTCATTGAGGATCGTGGAAGCCAGATAACATTTTCAGCATTAGGTCAGCAGGCTCCCTTGCCTGAAAAGGAAAAATGGGATCCTGATTTCACAAAGCGCAAAAAGATCAAAGCGCTCCTTGACACTTTTATTCCCACGTTTTCTGTCCGGTTGGGTGGTGCTACATCCATTGATGTGACCAAACCTGGTATTGACAAAGCCTATGGGATTGGAAAACTCAGGGATACGCTTGGCATCGCAATCCAGGAGATGATTTTTATCGGGGATGCTTTATTCCCCGGAGGAAACGATTATCCAGCCGAAGAAGCAGGTGTTATATCCATCCGGGTTAAAAATCCGACTGAATCGAAACGGGTAATTGAAACGATTATCGCTTGTTTGGACGGTGTTTACGAGCCTATTGTTAAATAAGGAGGAAAATAGATGAATGGATTTAAATTGAAACGTCTGGGGATGATAATGGAACCGGAACCGGGTAATCCCCGGGAGATCGAAGGTGTCTTGAATCCGGCTGCCGCTCGTGGTCCGGATGGTAAGCTTTACCTGTTTCCACGGATGGTTGCAAAAGGAAATTATTCGCGCATCGGCATTGCAAGGGTCCTGTTTAATGATGATGGTGATCCTTCCGGAATAGAGCGACTGGGCATTGCACTGGAACCAGAAACTGACTATGAACTTCGATCTGACGGCAGCGGCGGTTGCGAGGATCCCCGTATCACCTATGTCGAACCACTTCATCACTATGTTATGACTTATACTGCACTTTCACCCAATGGGCCGCGGATTGCCCTGGCTGTGTCAGAGGATTTGTTCCATTGGAAACGAATTGGTCTTGCCATCTTTGAGCCTTATGCCGGCATTGATTTCGTTCATGTGGACAACAAGGATGCATCTATCTTTCCAGTCGCAATACCTAATCATGCAGGGAAAATGCAACTGGCCCTCCTGCACCGGCCTCTTTTTCAGGGTACCCGTCCGGAAGAAACAGTCTACCAATCGAAGTCTCGGGTGGTGGACATTGATCGTGAGAGCATTTGGATTTCTTATTGTCCTATGACCTTTGAAGGTCTTGAACCCGACCATATCAGCCTTTTTAATTCGCATCACCGGCTTGCCACTCCGGTATCGCCCTGGGAGCGGCTCAAAATCGGTGGCGGTGCTCCTCCAATCCTGACCCGGCATGGTTGGTTGATCATCTACCACGGAGTGAGCGAAATACCGGCTGAAGGCAATAATAAACATCACCTGTGTTACTCCGCCGGGGTTATGGTACTCTCAGAGGAACATCCGAGGGAGATACGCTATCGTTCTACTAAACCGGTATTGACACCGGAGCTGCCTAAAGAACTCCGGGGAATCGTCGACAACGTTGTGTTCCCCACAGGAATCGACCGTCGGGATGATATTGGTGCACCGGATCGCATCGATGTATATTACGGGATGGCCGATAAAAGAATTGGAGTGGCCCGTCTTGATGTTCCGGAAGTCTTACCACCGGGACGAATAGCCGACCAACCTGAAGCAAAAGTGTGATGTGTCTGAATTAGAAAATAAATACCATTAACAAAAAAAAACATGAAAGCATTGGTTTATCATGGTCCCGGAAAGAAATCTTGGGAAGAAAAAGCAAAACCCGTAATCAAAGAACAAACAGATGTTGTTGTGAAAATTCTGAAGACAACAATATGCGGAACAGATCTCCATATTATGAAAGGAGATGTTGCCACTGTTACAGATGGAAGAATTATTGGTCATGAAGGCATTGGTATCATTGATGTAGTTGGAAGTTCTGTAAACAATTTTAAAAAAGGCGATCATGTTCTGATATCCTGTATTACTTCTTGCGGCAAATGTGAATTTTGTAAGAAAGGGATGTATTCGCATTGTGAAAATGGAGGCTGGATACTCGGCAATATGATTGATGGAACCCAAGCGGAATATGTTAGAATTCCATACGCCGACAATAGTTTATACGGTATACCACCTGACACTGATGAAGAAGCACTTGTTATGCTAAGCGATATTTTACCTACAGGTTTCGAATGTGGCGTCCTGAATGGGAAAGTAAAGCCCGGGGATACAATCGCAATCGTAGGGGCAGGACCCATTGGGATGGCAGCACTATTAACAGCCCAGTTTTATACTCCTGCTGAAATTATTATGATTGACCAGGATAACAACCGCCTGGATGTCGCGAAAACATTAGGGGCAACTAATACCATCAATGACAAGGATGAAGATGCAGTTGAAAAGGTGATGAAACTGACGCACGGAAAAGGTGTTGATACAGCAATTGAAGCGGTTGGATTGCCAGCAACCTTTGAATTATGCGGGAAAATAGTAGCTGCGGGCGGTCATTTAGCCAATATCGGTGTCCACGGAAAAAGTGTCATTCTTCACCTGGAATCGTTATGGTCCCGGAACCTCACGATTACTGCCGGCCTTGTTGACACAGTATCCACTCCGATGCTTTTTAAAACAGTTCTGTCACATAAACTTGATCCGAAGAAACTAATTACTCATCATTTTAAACTGAATGAGATAATGGAAGCATATGACACATTTGAACATGCCGCAAATGAAAAAGCATTAAAAGTAATATTGACAAGTTGAAAAATTCACAATACATAGATACATGTATAAAAAACAAAGTATATGTTGAAAATAATTAATGATTTACCGGCCAATGTACTGGGCGTTTCCGCAGAAGGGAAAATAACCGGGACAGATTATGAAACTATCTTAATTCCTGCCATAGAGGAGAAATTGAAAACAAACAAGAAAATCCGGATGCTATATCATCTTGGAAGCAACTTTACCGGATTTGATTTGAGCGCCATGATGGATGATGCCAGGATAGGTATGAAACATCTATCTGCATGGGACAGGATTGCATTGGTCTCTGATCATGAATTGATAAATGCGTTTGCTAAATTTTTTGGCCATATGCTATCCTGTGAACTTCGCACATTTAAAAATGCTGAATTGGAAGAGGCAAAAAAATGGATTACGAATTGACAAGCGTTAATGAAAGCATATCAAAGAAAGGAGAATACACATCATGGAAACCATAGCTGACCAGGACAAGGCTCCAGTTTCGAAACCAGGAGAGAAACCTGATGCGAAGGACGATTTGAAATCCCTGCCCATGGTGGAACTGGAGAGAAAACTGGAATCGTCGCCTGACGGTCTCAGCCAGGCTGAGGCGGAGAAACGGCTGACTCAATTTGGGCCAAACGAGATCATAGAGAAGAAAACTAATCTGTTCCTGAAATTCCTTTCCTATTTTTGGGGACCGATACCCTGGATGATCGAAGTGGCCGTGATCCTTTCGGCAGTTGCACGGCATTGGCCCGACTTTGGCATCATCCTCGTTCTGCTTTTGGCAAACGCCATGGTCGGGTTTTGGGAAGAACGGGAGGCAGGTAACGCCATCGAGGCACTGAAAGCCGAACTGGCTATCAAAGCCCGGGTGAAACGGGATGGGAAGTGGGTCAACCCGGCGGCACGTGAACTGGTGCCGGGCGATGTCATACGCCTGCGCCTGGGTGACATTGTGCCGGCGGATGCACGTCTTCTGGAAGGCGACCCCGTAGATGTGGATCAATCTGCCCTGACAGGAGAGTCATTACCCGTTACCCGAACACCCGGCGAGGCAGTGTTTTCGGGTTCGATAATTCGCCGGGGTGAAATCGATGCGATGGTTTATGGAACCGGCGCGAATACCTACTTCGGTAAGACTGCACAACTGGTTCAGGAAGCGCAAACTGTCAGCCATTTTCAAAAGGCGGTGTTAAAGATCGGCAATTACCTGATCATTTTGGCAGTGGTTCTCGTAGCAGTGATTATTACCGTGGCGATCATCCGTGGCGACAAGATCCTCACGACATTACAATTCGCGTTGGTGCTGACCGTGGCCGCTATTCCCGTAGCAATGCCGACAGTGTTATCAGTGACAATGGCAGTCGGTGCACGCCTTCTGGCGAAGAAAAAGGCGATTGTAAGCAAGCTGGTGGCCATTGAAGAATTGGCGGGCGTGGATGTGCTTTGTGCAGACAAGACCGGCACACTGACACAGAACAAGCTGACGCTGGGCGATCCCTTCTGTGTTGACAATATCCCTGCCGATCAGGTGATCCTCGATGGGGCATTGGCGTCACGCGCAGAAAACAATGACACCATTGACCTGGCTGTACTTGGTGGACTGAAAGACAAGGATTCGTTAAAGGCTTATGAGGTGGTTCATTTCCAGCCATTCGACCCGGTGCATAAACGTACCGAGGCCACCATTAAGGCCAAAGACGGAAAAACATTCAAGGTGACCAAGGGAGCACCTCAGGTTATTTTAGCATTGTCAAACAATGCCGGGCAAGTAAAGCCAGCCGTTGAGAAGGCAGTTAACGAATTTGCGGCGCGTGGATTTCGTTCATTGGGGGTAGCACGGGCCGAGGGCGACGGGCCATGGCAGCTCGTTGGTGTGTTACCCTTGTTCGATCCTCCCCGTGAAGATGCCAAAACTACCATCGCCACTGCACTGGCGATGGGTGTGAAGGTCAAAATGGTCACAGGCGATGCACTGGCTATCGCCAAAGAAACTGCCGAAAAATTAGACATGGGCACAAATATACTTGATGCCGGCGGCCTGGGTGATTCGAAAAAGCAAGAAACAACAGAGGTATCCGAGTCCATAGAGAATGCAGACGGTTTCGCCCAGGTGTTCCCCGAACATAAGTTTCATATTGTAGATGTTTTGCAGAAGCTCGGCCACATTGTCGGTATGACGGGTGATGGGGTAAATGACGCCCCGGCACTGAAGAAAGCAGACTGCGGGATCGCCGTTTCGGGTGCGACTGATGCGGCACGCGCAGCAGCATCTATTGTGCTGATGCTACCCGGGTTGTCGGTGATTATCGATGCGATCAAGGAGAGCCGTAGAATTTTCCAGCGGATGAACAGCTATGCAATCTACCGAATAGCCGAGACTTTGCGTGTACTCTTTTTCATGACGCTTGCGATCCTGATCTTTAATTTCTATCCGGTGACCGCTGTGATGATCGTGATGCTGGCATTACTCAATGACGGGGCTATCCTGTCCATAGCATTTGATAATGTTCATTACAAGGACAAGCCCGAGGCCTGGAACATGCGCATGGTGCTTGCGATTTCCACGGTGTTGGGTGTCATCGGGGTTGTCTCAGCATTTGGCCTGTTCTATCTTGGTGAGCGCGTCTTTCATATTGACCGTGCACACATCCAGACACTCATGTACCTTAAGTTGTCAGTAGCTGGGCATCTGACTATCTTCCTTACACGTACACGCGGCCCATTCTGGTCAATACGTCCCTCGAAGGTTTTATGGATAGCGGTGCTCGGCACGCAGGCCGTTGCGACCCTTATAGCGGTTTATGGGCTGTTTATGACACCCCTGGGCTGGGGTTGGGCAGGGTTCGTTTGGGGTTATGCGTTATTGTGGTTC